>NZ_NPDG01000009.1:0-27078 GCF_002272225.1 Bacillus sp. 7894-2 | reverse complement strand
AACTCAGTAAATAACATACAAAATGCCAAACCTTACCAAAACACTAAAATTATTAAAAAAGGGAGAAAGCATTTCTCCCTTTTAAGCTGAAAAGTTATAAATTCCCTCGTCTTTCCTGCTCACGTTCAATAGATTCAAAGAGTGCTTTAAAGTTGCCTTCACCAAACCCTCTGGCACCTTTACGCTGAATGATTTCAATGAACAGGGTCGGACGGTCTACGATTGGTTTCGTGAAAATTTGAAGCAAATACCCTTCGTCATCGCGGTCAACGAGAATATTTAATTCCTTCAATTTGTCAATCTCTTCATCAATTTCTCCTACACGCTCAGAAAGCATTTCATAATAAGAATCAGGAGTGTTTAGGAACTCTACCCCATTTTTACGGAGGGTGCTGACAGTGCTGACAATATCTTCTGTCAGAATGGCCAAATGCTGTACTCCTGCCCCGTTGTAATATTCAAGGTATTCTTCAATCTGGGATTTGCGCTTCCCTTCAGCAGGCTCGTTAATCGGGAACTTAATTCTGCCGCCATTATGCATAACCTTGGACATTAGTGCGGAATATTCTGTTGTAATGTCTTTATCTGTAAAGTGCTTCATTTCCTTAAAGCCCATTACATTTGCATAATAATTCACCCATTCCTCCATTCTCTCTACATTTCCAACCACATGGTCGACGCCGATAAAACCTGCATCCTCAAATGGCACTTCAGTTTGATAAGGCTCAAAGCCAGGCATGAATACCCCTTTATAATCATTCCGTTCAACAAGTGTATGAATGGTGTCTCCATATGTACCAATCACTGCCTTTTTAACTGTGCCATGTTCATCTTTTATCTCAGCTGGAGGCTGTATTTCGATTGCACCTCTTTCAACCGCTGCTTTGTATGCCTTTTCAACATCATCAACAGTTAATGCTATATCCTTTACTCCATCTCCATGCTTATGAATGAAATTTGAAACTCTGGAACTGTCATTTAACGTTCCTGTGATCACCAGGCGAATCTTTCTCTGCTGAAGGACATAAGAGACTGTTTCTCTATTCCCTGTTTCCAGACCGGAATATGCAACTGGCCTAAAGCCGAAAGCTGTGCAGAAATAATGGCAGGATTGTTTTGCATTTCCTGAATAGATTTCTAAATAATCTACTTCCTTAACAGGAAAAAAATCGGATACCTTTTGCTCATTTAACAATTTTTCATCTTGCATGCTAACCCCTCCGTTTTAATATTAATAATATTTTGAATTTATCATATAGGAAACGTGTAAATGTTCTCAAGAGTTCAAGTTAAAGCTATAATGCACTCCTGTATTAAAGGAAATTACACTTTTACTTTTTGCGTTTTTTTGCTTTGTGGCGGTATGTGAACAGCCAAATTCTTTAAAGCTTCTGCAGCTTCAAGCAACCCTTCATTTATACTTGGATGCGGGTAGTTAGGGAAAATTAAATCTTCATCCCTTGCTCCCATTTCCAATGCAGTAATTCCGGCTGAAATTAGTTCTATTGCTCCGGCCCCTACCATGTGGATACCCAGCAGAACTTGCTTTTCCCTGCAGCTGATCACTTTTATAAACCCATCTTTTTTCCCGCTCAAAGTGCTAAAGCCGTTGGCAGATAATGAGGATACACCAATTTCAATGTCATAGCCCATGTTAATGGCTTCCTGTTCCGTTAACCCGGCACTCGCAATAGGAGGCTGTGTATGTGCTGCAATCGGAATGAAGTGGAAATCTGACTCCGATTTAATTCCCGCAATTGCTTCAGCGGCTGTTTTTCCTTGTTTAATAGCTTTTACAGCAAGAGCAGGACCTTCTGTTACATCACCGACTGCGAAAATATGTTTCTGTGTTGTCCGGCTTTGACAGTCAACCTTTATGAACCCCGCTTCGCATTGCTCCACCCCTATGCGGGAAAGCCCCAGCTGGTCAGTGTTTGGTCTTATGGAAGAAGAAACAAATAGATGTGTGCCTGAAATGCTTTCTCTTCTTCCTTTACTCTCAAAAGCTACGGTTAACATTCCTTCATTATGCTGCAGTTCCAATACTTCCGAATTTCTTATAATGTCTATTTTTTTCTTTTTTAAAATCCTCTTCAGTTCCCGGCAAATGGACTGATCAAAATCAAAATCCTCTTTCCCATCTTCAAAGATCAGAGTCACTTTAGATCCCAAAGCCTGATAAGCCATACCTATTTCGAGGGCAATATAATCACTGCCATAGATTAATAGTTTATCGGGTACTTCACTCAAGTTTGAAATGGAATGCTGATCAAATACCAATTCACTTATTTCTCTGGTCCAAACAGGTTTCTCAGGTCTTCCGCCGGTCGCAATTATGGCATTCTGGAATCGGAAAACATCGAATTGGTCTCCATTTTCGATGCCAATCTTATCTTCTGACAGAAAAAAGGCTGACCCCTTTAGAACTTCAATTTTATTAGCTTGACAGAGGGCTTCAATTCCTGCCCGGAGCTGCTCAATTTTCTGCTGCTTGTATACCTGAAGCTTGTTAAAGTTTAATGATATATTTCCTCCTTCAAGACCCCAGTTTTCCCCTTCCTGAAATGAAGTGAATTTTTCAGCAGACTGTGTAAGGATCTTGGAAGGTATGCAGCCTTTATTTAAACAGATCCCGCCAAGCTGATCCTGTTCAACTAATGTAACATTTCGCCCAAGCTGAGCAGCGCGGATTGCTGCATGATAGCCCCCGGGTCCACCGCCGATTATGATGACATCACGCTCATGTGCCAGTTCACCAACTACCATTTATACCATCTCCAGAACAAGCATTTTCGGATTATTAATCAATTCGGCAAAACGGTTTGTAAAGCGTACAGCTGTAGCCCCGTCTGCAACTCTATGATCAAAAGACATTGATATATTCATCATTGACCGAATGACAATTTGGTCATCATCGGTCACAACTGGCATCTTTTTTGTTTTATGGAAAGATACCAAAGCGGTTTGCGGATGCTGGATAATTGGAGTCGCTCCAAAGCTTCCACCTAGAGGTCCCACATTGCTGATTGTGAATGTCCCGCCAGATATTTCTTTAACAGAAAGCTTATTTTCCATAGCTTTTTCCGTAAGCTGTTTCATTTCTGCATGAATTTCTCTGATTGTACTATTTTCAACATGCTTAATGACAGGAACGATTAACCCTTCATCCGTATCCACCGCGATACCGATATGATGTTCACCTGCCAAATGGATTTCTTCCTTTTCTTCATGCAGCACTGCATTGAACACAGGAAATTCTTTCAGGCAAATTGATAAAGCCTTCAGGAAAAAGGCTGTAGCAGATATATTTTGGTTTAGAAGCTTAAGCTGTTTTCTGAAAGCAATCAGCTCGGTCACATCTATCTCTTCTAAATGGGTACAATGGGGAATGGTAAAGAGTGATTGAGCCATTTTCCTGGCAATCTGCTTTCGTCTGCCCCTAAACGGAATGATTTCTTTCTCAGCAGGAAACCTTTTTATATTTTCATTCAAAGCTGCTTGTTCCTGTCCATCATGGGCTGGCTTTGTCTGAAGGGAAGCTATGTACTGATAGATGTCTTCATCCAAGATACGGCCAGCAGGACCTGTTCCCCTGATTTTCTCAATATCAATGTCATTATCGCGCGCTATTTTTCTTGTGAAAGGAGAGGCAAGAACCCGTTTTCCTTTGAATGCCTCAAAAGAATGCTTTTGCTTCTGCGGCGAAGGTGTGTAACCAGGAATAGAAACGGCATTCTCTTTTTCAGCCACTTCCTCACCAGCCGATTCTAAAATTAGAATGGTCGAACCCACTTTAACCGTATCGCCAGGCTGCACTGTAAATTCTTTGATAATGCCTGCTCTCGGGGCAGGTATTTCAGCAGTCATTTTATCTGTCTGTACTTCAACAAGTGGATCGTCAGCTTTGACTGCATCCCCCGGCTTAACTAAAAAGCAATTAATATCTGCTTCCGTCATTCCTTCACCAATATCGTGCAGTTTCACCTCCACGGCTTCCCCTCCTAAAACTTCATTACTTTTTCTATTGCATGCTGAATCCTTGCCGGAGTTGGCAGGTAATGGTCCTCAAAACCAAAGTATGGAACTGGCGCGTCAAATCCAGTCACCCGTTCAACAGGTGCTTTCTGATATAAAAAGGATGTATCATTAATGATGGCAAGCACATCATTTCCGACTCCGCCGGTGGCATGCGCTTCATGGACAATAACCGTTCTCCCTGTCTTTTGGACAGATTCTGCAATTATGTCTTTATCCAGCGGAAATAGGGTTCTTAAATCAATGACATCACAATGTACGTTATTTTCTTTCATCTGCTTTGCCGCTTTCATAGCCTCCGGCACCATGGCTCCCCACGTGATGACCGTTATATCGTCCCCATCCATGAGTTTTTTTCCTTTTCCTATTTCAACCGTATACTTCCCTTCAGGCACTTCCTCTCTGGCCGAACGATAGCAGCGCATCGGCTCAAGAAACAGTACCGGATCCGGGTCTTCAATCGCAGCAATCAATAGTCCTTTGGCATCATAAGGGCTGGATGGGCAGACGACCTTGATGCCGGGCATGTGAGTGAAAATAGCTTCTGTTGAATCACAGTGAATTTCTGGAGCCCTAACCCCCGCTCCATATGGAGCCCTTATTACCATCGGTACAGTAAAATGTCCCATTGTCCGCATCCGGAGCCTTGAAGCATGAGTCATGATTTGTTCATATGCAGGATAGATAAAGCCGAGAAATTGAATTTCGATCACCGGCAAAAATCCATTAACAGCCATTCCAATCCCCGCTCCGACAAAACCGGCTTCACTTAAAGGCGTATCGATAACACGGCCTTCGCCGTACTTAGCCTGGAGGCCATCGGTTGCACGGAATACTCCGCCGTTCCTGCCGATATCCTCGCCCAGCAGCAAAACCTCTTCCTTTTCATTTAGCATGGTATCTAAAGCATCCGTAATAGCTTGCACTAATGTCATGGTTTTAGCTCCAACTGCTGTTTTCATTATCGGCCGCCTCCAATCTGCTTCAGATATTCTTCTTTTTGCTGCTTGATTTGCCAAGTAGGCTCAGCAAAGACATGATCAAAAATAACCGCTGGATCTGCAGGAGGAAAATCTTCCATTTCAGCTACAGCTTTATCTATTTCAGCTGCTGCTTCCTCTTCTATTGCCTGTTGCCATTTTTCATCAAATATTCCTTCATTTTTCATCCAGCGCTCCAGCCTTAAAATAGGGTCAGTCTCCTGTCTTCTGCTACTGCTTTCCGATTGATCGCGGTATTTGGATGGATCATCTGCTGTAGTGTGTGCACCATATCTCCATGTCACGGCTTCAATTAGTGTCGGCCCTTCACCTTTACGGGCCCGCTCTAAGGCTTTCAGTGTTTCAAAATAGACCATGAAAACATCATTCCCATCGATCCTGACTCCTGGAATATCATATGCCAGGGCTTTCTGGGCAATCGTTTTTGTATTCATCTGCTTCTCAAACGGAACAGAAATGGCGTATTGATTGTTCTGATTAAAAAAGACAACCGGAGCTTTAAATACGCTGGCGAAATTTAAGCCTTCATGGAAATCTCCCTCTGAGGTGGCACCATCACCAAAATAAGCAATAGCAGCATTGGCAGTGCCTTTTTTCCTTTCAGCGAATGCGGCTCCTGCTGCATGAGGGATCTGTGTCGCAATCGGAATGCCTGGTGGGAAAATCTTCTTTCCCTCAGGCGGCACACACCCTTCATTTCTTCCGTTCCAAAACAACAGGATGTTTCGCAGTGAGTGGCCAAAAGTCATAGCTGCTCCGTGGTCGCGATAGGTAGGAAACATCCAATCGTTCTCCCTCAGCGCAACAGCAGTTCCGACCTGGGAAGCCTCCTGTCCTTCATAAGGAGCATATGTGCCTATCCTGCCCTGCCGCTGAAGTGATATAGCTTTACGGTCAAACGTACGGATTCTAACCATATGTCTATAAAACTCTTTTGCAAGCTTTTCAGTTACTTCTTCTTTATATTCTGAATTGATGGTCGTTCCATTTTCGTCCATTATTCGCCTGATCGGAAAGTGATTTTCCATCTTCTCACCCTTTGGCTGGTAAATTATTTTAATTACTTTTATAAGGTACAAATATTGTTATCCAAGCAAAAAAAATTAGGTTCTTACTGCCCACTTCGGGCGTTTCATATGGGAGAAAAAGCTGTTTCTGCGTGTACGTGCTTCAATGCGGCTCTCGCAGAATTGGTTGGATGCTTCAACTGTTGTAATTCCATTTGCTTCAGCATGTTCGTAGATGTTCAGAAGAGAGTTATAAATAGCTTTCGTTTTGCGGAGTACCCTTTCTTTATTAGGTGTATATAATTCATCTGCGACCTGGATTAATCCCCCTGCATTTACAATATAATCGGGAGCATATAAAATTCCCTTATCTTTAAGGATTTGGCCATGGCGCATATCCATTAGCTGGTTATTGGCAGAGCCAACGATTGCTTTTACTTTAAGCAGGTCGATTGTGTCATCATTAATGATGCCGCCCATTGCACAAGGAACAAAAAAGTCGGCCTTGGCCTCATATATCTCATTGCTGGATAAAACCTTCACACCGGCCCCAATTTCTTTCGCCTTGCTGAGAAGCTGGTCGATTGCCTGCTGGCTGATATCTGTCACAAATAAATCCGCACCTTCCTCCAGCAGTCTTTCTGCGACTTTATATCCAACCTTGCCAAGTCCCTGGATCGCATAACTTTTGCCTGAAAGGTCATCTGTTCCGCTCAGTGCTTTATTTGTTGCCTGCAGGCCGTAAATTACACCCTGCGCTGTAGGTACGGAAGAATCTCCGCTTCCCCCATAAACCTCATCAACCCCCACAATGCAATTCGTTTCCTTTAGAGCATGAACGAAATCCTCTGTAGAAGTACCCATGTCTGTTCCTGTATAGAAGCGTCCGTTCAGTGATTCAACAAATTGGCCAAAAGCCCGGAACAGCTCAGGCGTTTTATCTTTTGATGGATCCCCGATAATGACAGCCTTCCCGCCTCCGAAGTCACAATCACTAGCAGCACATTTATAGGTCATGCCTTTTGATAATCGGAGGACATCCTCAAGGGCATCATCAACGCTTTGGTACGGATACATGCGGCAGCCTCCCAATGCCGGCCCCAGCCTTGTGCTGTGGATAGCAATGATTGCCTTTAGTCCGGTAGATTCATCGTTGCAGAATACCACCTGTTCATGGTCTTTAATTTTTTGAAACATATCTGTCATTTCATTCTCCCCTTTATATATGATAGCGCTTACAATAGAATTAATTAAAATCCCTTTTCTTTGGCTCTGATACTGTTATTCTTTTAATCTTTCTTTAACAGCTCTGCAATCCTGCTTTTCTTCAGAATCACCTGTTTGACTTCACCTTCGCCAGCAAGTTTTTCTCCATTATGGACGGTAACAGTTGAGTAGACTGCATTTCCTGCAAGCTTGGATACTGTAGCTGTAATAACAAGAGGGGATCCTTCAGGCGATGGAGATAAATGCCTGGCTGAAACAGCTCCACCCATCCCTTCTTCTTCCTCATCCAAATAGGGGGTGATCAGGAGTCGGGATGCCCACTCCATGTGATAGATCATGGTTACAGTGGAATAGACAGGATGAATGACCTCTCCTTCAAATTGTGCGAACATCTCAGGGGTTACCACTGCACGGATAACTGCCTGGTTCCCAATCTGCAGCCCAGGTTTCATAACACCCCTCCCTTTTTGACAATAATATGTATGACGTTTATTTAACGATATGATACCATTACGTTAAATGAATAGTCAATAAATTGTAAAAACTTTAAAAATTCTTTTGATTCGATTCCATGTAAAAAGGATTAACCGGCAAATTGGCTAATCCTTTTATTATTCTAAGAAAGCAATGCACGATCACTTGCCATTTTTGTTCCGCGGATTCGCTGAAATTCATTCAATAGCTGTTCAATTGTCAGATGCTGTTTCTGCCCATCATCTACTTCAAGTATAATCTGGCCTTTATCCATCATAATCAGCCTGTTTCCTAAATCCAGCGCCTGCTGCATATTATGAGTGACCATTAAGGTTGTTAAATTGTACTTTTGAACAATTTCTTTTGTGAGATTTGTAATAAGCTCTGCACGTGCCGGATCCAGAGCTGCTGTATGTTCATCCAGTAAAAGAATGGAAGGCTCTGTAAAGGTTGCCATTAATAATGAAAGTGCCTGCCGTTCTCCTCCTGATAATAGACCGACCTTAGCATTTAAACGGTTTTCAAGGCCAAGATGAAGGCTCTCAAGAACTTCACGGAAATAGTCTCTGCGCTTTTTCGTCACTCCTTTTCGTAAAGTTCTTGTTTTATTCCTTGAATACGCCATGGCCAGATTTTCTTCAATTGTCATGGACGGGGCAGTGCCAGCCATCGGATCCTGGAAAACCCTGCCTATCAGCTTTGAACGGTTATATTCCGACATGCCTGTGACATTTTGACTGTCGATAAACACAGACCCAACGTCAGGAAGCATGACGCCCGAGATAATATTCATTAAAGTGGATTTCCCTGCCCCATTACTTCCGATGACGGTGACAAAGTCTCCCTCGTTCAATGTAAGATTGATCGTATCAAGTGCGATTTTTTCATCTGGTGTCCCTTCATTGAAGACTTTATGAATCTGATTTAATTGCAGCACCAGCCTCACCCTTTCTGCCTGA
This sequence comes from Bacillus sp. 7894-2, assembly GCF_002272225.1. Classification (NCBI taxonomy): domain Bacteria; kingdom Bacillati; phylum Bacillota; class Bacilli; order Caryophanales; family Bacillaceae; genus Bacillus; species Bacillus sp. 7894-2. The sequence continues at coordinate 18,375 of NZ_NPDG01000009.1, read as the reverse complement.
TGGCAATTCACTTATGTTCATGCTTCCTGCCAGTCTTTTAGCTTTCCGTTTCTTCTCCTTCGTGCGGTCAATAATTTTCGGCATTATTAATGCAAGGATGACGATTGTTGCTGTAATAAGCTTCATATCACCCGGCTCCAGAAACTCTACCCTTAGCGCCATAGTAACGACGATACGATAAATTATTGCTCCGCCAATAACCGCTAAAGTCGTTCTGGCAATTGTTTTTGTTCCGAACAAAGCTTCACCGATGATAACTGAAGCCAGTCCGATAATAATCATTCCGATACCCATACCAACATCGGCGAATCCTCCCTGCTGGGCAATCAGTGCTCCTGAGAAAGCGACCATTGCATTGGAGAGGCCCAGCCCCAAAATCACCATCATGTTGGTATTGGCGGAAAGACTGCGGATCATCCTCTTGTTGTCACCTGTTGCCCTTAAAGCTAAACCAATCTCAGTTTTAAGAAAGCGATCGGTTAAAAATTTTATAGCCAATGTGACAACTAACATAAAGAGAATAATGCCCCATGTTCTCGGGAGGCTGTCGCCCAGCCCTACCATGGATAAAATAGCATTGAAAAAAGAATCGATTCCTGTTTTATCCCAGAAATCTCTTACATGTGTAATGGCTGTTTCTGTGTTCAGGAGGGGAACATTTGATTTACCCATAATACGAAGGTTTATCGAATACAGAGCAATCATCATCAGGATTCCTGATAACAGAGCATTAATCTTTCCGAAAGTATGAATAATACCCGTAAGGCAGCCGGCAATAAAACCGGCAAATAATGCAGTGACTGTAGCAAAAAAAGGATTAGCCCCGCTGACAATCATGGTTGCAGCTACAGCCGCTCCAGTCACAAAACTTCCATCGACCGTTAAATCCGGAAAGTCAAGAACCCTGAACGAAAGATATACTCCAAGTGCCATTATTGCGTAGATAATTCCTGACTCGAATGCACCGAATATCGCTGTAAACACTAAGAATCACACCCTTTATTTTGTTTTAGCTTAAAAAGCAGCCGGCCGGATATTTACGTTTCCAGCCGGCGGATTTTTTACTCTTCAAAGAACTCTGCGAAATCAGCCCATTCCTCTTTTACTTCCAGCCCCTGTGCTTCAGCTGCTTTTTTATTGATGACCAGTTTCAGGCTTCCAGGAAGCTCCACCGGAATTTCAGAAGGCTTCTTGTTTCCTTTTAAGATTTCAGCTGCCATTTTGCCTGTCTGGTAACCCAGATCATAGTAGTTGAATCCGCTGGCTGCTATAGCTCCGCGTTTCATGGAATCAAGCTCACCGACGAATAAAGGAATCTTTTTGCTGTCAGCGACAGAGATAACGGATTCAAGAGCCGATACAACCGTATTATCCGTTGGGACATAGATGGCATCCACTCTGCCAACAAGGGAGTCGGCAGCCTGTTTAACTTCAGCAGAGGTTGAAACAGATGCTTCAACAATCTTGGCTCCTTTTGGTTCTGCAAGTTCTTTTACCTGTTTCACCTGAACCTCGGAATTTTGCTCTCCGGAATTATAGATGATGCCAATATTTTTAACACCCGCTTCATCAATCATAAAATCAATGGTTTTAGAAGTTCCTTCCGGGTGGTTATCCGTTGTGCCTGTAATATTGTCTCCAGGCTGATCGAATGATTTAACAAGACCGGCTCCAACAGGGTCTGTAACAGATGTAAAGAGAATTGGAATGTCTTTAGTCGCATTAAGAGCACTAACAGCACTTGGAGTGGCATTTGCAAAAATCATATCCACTTTATCGCCGACAAAGTTATTAGCGATCGTCTGGGTATTGTTCATATCAGCCTGAGCATTTTGGAAATCAAATTTTACATTATCGCCTTCTTTGAATCCTTCATCTTCCAAAGCTTTTTTAAATCCCTCTGTAGCTGCATCCAGGGAAGGATGCTCGACAAATTGTGTGATGCCAATAGTGTACTGCTTCTTTTCATTTCCTTCTGAGGAAGGACCACTCGATTTCTCCTGTCCACAGCCGCTTAAAACAAGCATGCCTGCAGCCATTAATAAAGAAAAAGCTTTCAACGATTTTTTCATTATATGACCCCCTATACTACTTTATTTAACTATCAGCTTGCTGATAGCTTATACCCTTTATGTATACGCTTACATGAGAAGTAAATAAATGGTTATTACCATTTATATGATATTTACTTTAGATATCGTAAATACAACGTTATATTAACACCCTGAGCTCAAGAGTGTCAATAATATTCTAAAAATTTGATATATTTTAATAAATCGTTTTAACAAAAAAGCAAGCAGGTGTGAAACCCTGCTTGCTAATTTAATAGCTTCATAGCCTTTTGAAGCTGAAAATCCGCATCCTCTATCATTTTTTCCAGAAGTTCCTTTACGCTCGGGAGATCACAAATCAGGCCGGCTATTTGCCCGCTGTTCATAAAACCTTCCTCGCCGTTCCCACTTATTGCTCCAACTTTATGATAATCTTCAGAAGTTAGTTTATTAAACTCATCAAGAGAGATCCCTTGTTTTTCGTAATCCAGCAATTTATTGGCATAACCGGTGGAAAGCACTCTTCGTATCCTGCCAACTGAACGCCCCACAATAAGGGTTTCATGATCAGATGCTTCAATGATTTTCTTTTTATACTCCGGATGAAATGGCGCCTCTTTGGTTGCTATGAATCTGGTGCCCATTTGTACACCGCTCGCCCCCAGGGCAAGCATGGCGGCAAGCCCTTTGCCATCACCGATTCCTCCAGCTGCCACGACAGGAACTGAGACCTGGCCTATTATTTGAGGGATCAATACGAGTGTAGTGGTTTCAAGAACACTATTAATTCCAGCTGCCTCATACCCTTCCGCCGCAATGATATCAGCTCCTGCTGCCTCTGCTTTTAGCGCCTGTCTTACAGAAGCAGCCACTGTAATGACCTTCACCCCATTTTCATGCAGCTTAGATATAAAAGGGGCAGGATTTCCAGCCGAAAGGGATACTGCAGGAATCTTATGTTTAATGATAAGGGATAAGATTTCCTTAACATACGGGGAAACACTTAAGGCAATGTTAACGGCAAATGGCTTATCTGTTAAACTCTTAGTTTCTACTATTATCTTCTCTACTTCCTCCGGAGGCATTGTTCCTGCTCCGATCGTGCCAAGCCCGCCGGCTTCAGAGACGGCGGCTGTCAAAATGGCGTTGCTGATATTCCCCATGCCGCCCTGAATGATTGGATATTTAATATTTAAAATGTCCGTTAATCTATTCAACTTAATTCCTCCTTCGTTAAAATAATGTTATATTAATTCCATCAATTTGACAATTAGTGAAATACAAAAAAGAGCCATCCTGCTTCCTATGCAGAAGAATGGCTCTTTTTTCACTCAACCATGTAAGGGTGATTTAATGCGTCATAATCAGCCGCTCTGTTTTTCAGTTCATTTCCTTCTTTAAAAACACTTTCAAAAAATCTGGATGCAGGTTCTGCTAATTCTTTATAATATTCACTGAATAAGGCAGCAGCATGACTGCCCAGCCACTTATCAGGAAGAAGCTCTTCAGGGAGTCCAGGATCATAAAATAGAAATTTCCGGTATTCATGCACAAGCTTCGTTCTTTCTACGAAACATTCTGCATCAGTCATATTTCCCTTCAGGATCTTATTTTTATCAATTATATATTTCTGGCTGTATTGGGAAATAAACTCCTGGTATTTTTCATTGATTTCTGTCAGGTTCCAGCTTTTTTCTACAATTTCGATATTTTTATGCGGACCTGCATATCGGGCAATAAAGAAATCGACATAGTCGGCAATATCATATTTCTCAATCAAATCAAATACTTGTTTCTCAAGATTATTAGCAGAGATCCAGCAGCTGCTGGACATGGATCCAAAACCGCTCCATACAAGCTCCTTGCGCAATTCATCTCTCACATTGCGTATTTCCTCCGGGATGGTATACATAAGGATGCGCCACTCGCCATCCCACTCCTCAGGCTTTAATTTAAAAATACGCTTAGCCGCTTCCTCAATCCTTTTCTGGCCTCTTGGCGTTAAGGAATAATAGCTTTTATTGCCGATCTTGTCTGCACTCACCCAGCCCTGCTTATTCATTCGTGAAATAGCGGCTCTGACGGACTGGTCATTGTGCCCGAATTCACTTAATAGCTTTATAAGGCTGCCAATCCAAATTTTGCTTCCATAGTGTGAAATATAATCACCATAAAGTGTGAAAATCATTGATCTTGTATTCAACTTGCCTTCATCCTCATTTCATCATGCCGGTTGAACGGAAAAATTTCGTTATATAGTATTGTACTAAAGTTAGGCAGGTTTGAAAACTTTTTCGGTATACTAAATAATTGCCTTCATAGATCAGCACTACAATCGTTTAGAACAAAGACCATAAAGAATAGTTCCTCTATGGTCAGCGCTCAACAATGGTCGATATTCCCTGCCCGACACCCACACACATCGTTGCAAGGCCATATTTAGAATTCCTGCGCTTCATCTCATGCAATAAAGTTGTCAGGATACGTGCGCCGCTCGCCCCAAGCGGATGGCCAAATGCAATCGCTCCCCCATTCACGTTTACCCGTTCCGGATCTGCGCCAAGTTCTTTGATGCAGGCGAGAGATTGTGAAGCAAATGCTTCATTTAATTCAGTTAAATCTATATCGCTCATGGCAAGTCCCGCCCTCTTTAAGGCTTTCTGAGTGGAATAAACAGGACCTGCTCCCATAATCGACGGCTCAAGCCCTGCTGCTGCGGAAACTATATAAGTTCCAAGGGGCTTTAATCCCAGTTCACGGGCTTTTTCCTCTGACATCAGCAGCAATGCAGAGGCACCATCGTTTACCCCTGAAGCATTGCCTGCAGTTACAGTACCGCCCTGAAAAATGGGTTTTAAACTTGAGAGCTTTTCATAAGATGTTTCCGGACGGGGATGCTCATCATGTGAAATCGTAATTTCCTTCCCTTTTTTATCCATGTATGTAACTGGGATGATTTCATTGTCAAATAAGCCTTTTTCAATTGCTGATTTTGCCTTCTTCTGGCTATCAAGAGCAAACCGGTCCTGCTCTTCACGGGAAATACCATACCTCTCTGCAACATTTTCTGCGGTCTTGGGCATGCTTTCAGCACCATACATAGTCTCAAGCCTGCTGTTTGTAAAACGCCAGCCTATGGTTGTGTCGAACATTTCCATATTCCCTCTTGGATACTCGCTGCTCGGCTTTGCCATGACAAATGGTGCACGGGTCATGCTTTCAGTTCCGCCTGCAATAAAAACATCTCCTTCTCCCGCTAAAATAGCGCGTGCAGCATAATTTACAGCATCTAAACCAGAACCGCAAAGCCGATTAACCGTTGAAGCAGCCACTTCGACAGGCAAACCGGCGAGCAAAGCTGCCATCCTGGCGACATTGCGGTTATCTTCTCCTGCCTGATTTGCATTTCCCAATATGACCTCTTCAATTTCTGCAGGGTTCACCATGGGATTTCTATCCAGCAGGGCCTTAATAACGATGGCTCCCAAATCATCGGGACGAATATCCTTTAACGCACCTTTATATCTTCCTATCGGAGTCCGGACTGCATCCACGATTACTGCTTTTCTCATTGCCTGACACCCTCCTTTGCAGTGTAATCATAAACGCCTCTGCCCGTTTTGCGTCCAAGCCTGCCAGCTTTCACATATTGTTCAAGGAGGGGTGCCGGCCGGTATTTTTCACCCAGCTTGCTGTGAAGGTATTTTAAATTATTCAGGCGCGTATCGAGGCCGACAAGGTCGCCCAGTTCAAACGGGCCCATTGGATAATTCAACCCAAGCTTAATGGCTTTATCAATATCTTCAGGAGTGCCGAGACCTTCCTGCAGCATATAAAATGCTTCATTCCCCACGAGCGCGCTGATCCTGCTCGTCACGAAGCCCGGAAACTCATTTATGACGACTGATTCTTTTCCCATCTGCTCGGCAGCATGTTTTATTAACTGTGCTGTTTCTTCGCTCGTTTCAAGCCCTTTAATAATTTCTACAAGCGGCATTTTATGAACGGGATTAAAGAAATGCATGGCAATCACTTTGTCCGGGCGATTGGTAAAGGATCCAATCTCAGTTGGACTCATGGTAGAGGTGTTTGTTGCAAAACAGCAATGCTCTGAAGCGTGCTGATCAATCACTTCAAAAATATTTTTCTTTATATCCAGCACTTCAGGGACTGCTTCAATAACAAGATCTGCTTCACTTACATGCTGTGCAAGACTTACAGAATAATTAAGACGGTTCTTGCTTTCTTCCATATCAGCGGCTGTAATTTTATTCCTCGCGAGCCCTTTTTCAAAGATGCTGTCAATCTCTTTTTCCGCCCGGATTAATTGCTCCTGGCTGATATCTACAAGGGTTGTATGGAAGCCCCCTACTGCACTGACATACGCAATCCCGCGCCCCATCACACCTGAACCGATCACGACAATATTTTTCAAGGTATAATCCCCCTTTCAATTTAAAAAAAGACGAGCACCCGATACGAGATGCTCGCAAACCATATAACGGGCAAATATTCTAAAAGTAATTCTAGTTTTATCGCAGTCTAACTGGCAGTATGACCCCCACTGATTGAAGTTTCACTTTATCGTTGTACAATGGCTATTTCCCTTGAAACACAGGCTTCCGCTTTTGCATAAATGCCGCCACACCCTCTTTATGATCAAGAGTTAAGCCTGCAATCCGCTGTCCTTGTGCATCCCGCTCCAGACTATCTTCCAGAGTGGATTCCCAGCTCGCTTTCAGATTTTTCTTGATTACGGCAATCGCTGATGTCGGCATACTTGCAAGTCTTTCTGCAAAAGCAGTTATTTCAGCCTGCCATTGCTCCATAGGAATTACCTTTGTAGCAAGGCCCAGCTCTTTGGCTTCCTCTGCATTAATTTTTTCACCGAGCACTGCAAGCTCCATGGCTTTGGCATGACCGATCAGCTTAGGCAGAAAGTATAGATTTCCGGCATCAGGCACCAGTCCGACATGAATAAAGGCTTCTAAAAAACTGGCTTTTTCAGATAGAAGCCTGAAATCGCAGGCTAGTGCTAGACTCATTCCAGCACCTGCTGCCACCCCATTAACAGCTGCGATAATAGGTTTCTCGCATCTATGAATCTCCATCACCATCGGATTATAGAACCTCCGGAGAACCTCTCCATGATCCATGTCCTCATTTACACCCTGAAGATCCTGGCCGGAGCAGAATGCCCGGCCTTCACCAGTAATGACAAGACATCTGACTTCTTTATCCCTTCCAGCCTGTTTTACGGACTGCTGAACCTCTTTATTCAGCTGTTCGGTGAACGCATTCAGCTTATCCGGCCGGTTTAATGTAATCCATGCTACACCGTTTCCGACCTCGTATTTTACGGTTTCAAACATTCGCTATGTACACCTCCTCTACTTTCCTTTAAAATGAGGCTTGCGTTTTTCAATAAAGGCATTCATTCCTTCTTTTTGATCTTCTGTCGAGAATAATAGATAAAAATTCTTTCTTTCGAATTCCATTCCTTCATTTAAAGGAGTGTCAACCGCCTTTAAGACCGCTTCTTTTATAAGACGTATAGCGATTGGCGCCTGGCTGGAAATTTGCTCAGCCGCTTTCATTGTTTCTTCCAGCAGAAGTTCTTCTGCTATAAGCTGGTTGACGATGCCATGGTGAAGGGCTTCTCTCGCCGAGATTCTTTTGCCGGTAAAAAGCCATTCCATTGCTTTCGTTTTTCCGACAAGCTTAGTTAGCCTTTGCGTGCCGCCAGCACCAGGCATAACGCCCAGGTTCACTTCCGGAAATCCAAATTCCGCGTTATCCGCCGCATAAAGCAAGTCACAGCATAACGCAAGCTCAAAGCCTCCACCAAGGGCAAATCCCTGTACCGCGCCAATTATCGGTTTCTTAATCATGGCAAGGCGATCCCAATCTTTAAATTGATTGCGAAGCTCAAAATCGATTGCATGATCATTTGCCATTTCATCAATATCTGCCCCGGCTGCAAAGGCTCTTCCATTGCCGCTTAATACGATGGCCTTGACGCTTGAGTCTGCCTCAAAGCCCTCCATCGCTGCAAGAATCTCTGAAACCATCGTGCGGTTTATTGCATTTAGAACCTTGGGCCGGTTCAAAGCGATTAAACCAAGTTTTCCCTGCTGTGAAACTTCAATAGTTTCATAGCTTTTACTCATCTGCTTCCTCACCGATCATAAGTGTGATAATATCACCTGCAAATTTCATGGCGTCTTTGCCTGATGCCTTGCCTTCGTCTGTTCTCATGGCTTCCTGCAATGCTTCATGGCTGTCATAGTACATTTCGCACATCAAATAGTACTTTCCTTCGCCTCCCATAGGGCTGCCCACAATTTTTGTAACTTCCATTTTGCGGAGACCCGGAATTTTGGCTGTAAGAGGCGCGTGCGTATTAAAATAATGATCATCAAATGCCTCCTTATTTTCAGGATGCTTATAAAGAGCGATTAATTTTACCATGTGTCAACTTCCTCTCAATTTTTAATAGTTTTACGTTCTGGATTTTATTTTTTAAAAAAGCCTGCTACATCATAGTCGATACTGGCTTCATAGCTTCAAAAGGGTTTTTGCAGGATTTGCAGTATAAGATGCTGCGGCAGGCTGTGGGGCCAAAAAGGTTATCCATTGTCGTGTATGCGGACCCGCAAAAAGGACAATCCACATGCCATTCGCCCGTTTCACTTATGAATTTTGGAGGTGGCGCGATCCCGAAATCCTTAAGCTTTATCCTGCCAGTCTCTGTTACCCGGTCAGACGTCCATGGCGGATGATAGATAAACTGGACTTCTATTTTTTCAAAAATCCCTGCTTTCCCCAGCTCGCCTTCAACGTTTTTTTGAATAATATCCAAGGCAGGGCATCCCATAAAAGTAGGCAGGAGTTTAACCAAAACGGACTGGCCTTCCACCTTAATCTGTTCTACCATTCCTAAATCAACGATTGAAATGGTATCAATTTCAGGGTCTTTAACATTATGAAGCGCTTCTAACGCGGTTTTTATCAATATTTGATCCTGCTCCATTTACATCACCCTTTAGAAAACTTACCAGCTTGCAGCCGGATTTATGTTATACACCTCGCTCAAAGTGGACAATGCGTCATCCAGGTCGGCAGTATGCTCTCCTATTCGTCCATTTCCAGTCTTCATAGCAAGGTCCGCTTCTGAGACTGCCAGATTGACAGATTCAAAAACAGGCTTCATGATAAACAGCCAGCGCTGCTTTAAAACTTCTTCCTTTTCAATGAGGCCATGTTCAGCCATTTCTTTTGCCAGGGGCCCCAAATTCAGAACTCCTTCGAAATCCGCTAAGACCTTCCCAATGGCCGCTTCCATTCTCGTTCTGGCTTCTCCGCCAGCCTGCATCAGCTGTATGAACCATGTTTTCCAGTGAAGAAGGTGGTAATAAAGCTCCATATTGACCTTTAATGCCACCTCGGCTAAAGGCTGATAAGAAGAGTTTTTCAGAGATTCCAATCTGATTTTTTTCGCTTGGGAATAAAAATAATTCCTTACAACCGCAAATGCCCAGTCATATTGTGCTGAAGACAAGTAATGACCAGGGCCATTTACCAATTCTAAAAGGACAGCATTTCGCCTTTCAGATGCTTCTCTTGCATGTGCAAGACTGTCTGCATTGCCTTCTCCGAGATCAGCCAGCAGCTGATAAAACATAGCCGCATGGCCCATGGTATCCTGGCTGATGGATGAAAAGGCGACATCCTCCTCTATATGTGGCGCCAGACCAAGCCATTCTGAACCCCGGTAGGCAAGGATGAAATCATCGTCAGCCAGCTGATACAATAATGATGTCAGTGCCGTCTTAATCTTAGCGTCGATTGGCATATTTCCTGCTGGCTCAGTCATCTTTCTTCATCCCTCCCCATGAAAGAATCTCCTTTTCATCAAGCATTTCCTGCTCATAGTGGCGCCACTTTTTCTTCAGATATCCATATCCTTTAGTCGTGCGGTATTCTTTGTTATCCAGACGCTGAAGTGATTGCTTTTCTTCCGGCGTCAGCTTGCGAATATCAGAGCGTTTGACCACCCAGATATCAGCAACCGCCTCTCTCCTCATAAAATTTTCCTGCGCCATGACGAGTGCAAGCTCCCGATTTGGCGCCAGCAGGGAAAATTGATATTGCAGAGGCGAGGTATCGGTTCTTTGACTAAAAACTTCAAATTCCTGATAGAATCCTTCGTTACCCAAAGGTACCCCTCCCATCTGAACAGTTTAATTTGCAGTATTGAGAGCTTCGCGCACCCACTTGTTAGTATCATAAGCAGTGCGTCGGAGGCCGAGCCGCTCCTGAGATTTTGGCCCATTATTTTTAATAATGTCCTTGAACCTATTCCAATCAGGCTGCTTATAAATCCACAGCTCCCGCTCCTGATCGAAATGCATCGTCTCGTCCGGCAGAGTGAGGCCAAGCGAGAGAACGCGGGGAATATATTTTGTAAAAAAGTCCTGTCTTAAATCTTCGTTCGTCTTTGTTCGAATTTTGTATTTTATCGTTGTGTCCTGTTTCGAAGTTCCTGTTGTAGAGGCATCACCCGGGCCAAAGAACATTAACAGCGCTTCCCACCAGCGGTTAACGGCATCCTGAACCATCGCTCTTTGCTCGTCGGTTCCTTCCGCCAGCGCCATGATGATGGCTTCACCATGCTGGGCATGAAAAACCTCTTCTGCACAAATTCTCTTAAGTGCTCTTGCATAAGGGCCGTATGAGGCGTTAAGCATATTAGTCTGGGTAATGATAGCTGCACCGTCAACCAGCCAGCCAATCAGGCCGGCATCCCCCCATGTAGGTGCTTCCATATGAAAGACATTATGGAATTTCAGTTTGCCGCTGAATAAATCCTGCATAATATCTTCACGGGTCTTGCCGAGAGGCTTCATTAAGTCCTCTGCTACACGAAGCAGCAGCTGACCATGTCCCATCTCATCCTGCACCTTCGCCATGATACCCAGCTTACGTTTTAAAGAAGGGGCTTTCGGCACCCATTCCTTTTCAGGAAGTGCTCCCATAATTTCACTGATTCCATGCATTGAAATTAATTTGATTAATGTCATACGATAATCTTCCGGCATCCAATCATCCGCTTCAATTTTTTCTCCTGCATTAATGCGCTTCATGAACTGCTCATATTTTTGTTCTTCCGTCATCTCTTGAAAGAAAAGAGCTTCTGACATGTGTTTCACCCCCAGTGAGTTTAAAATAATTCATTCAGGTAACTGCATTTACCACTGCCGGACTAACAATCCTGACAGCTTTGCCTTCCGATCTCGGCAGCGTTTTGGGCGGATGGAGAACAAGTCTGATGGTAATAAAACAGTTTTGTTTCAATGCTTCCTGAATCTTCTTTTTTACGAATTCCGCTTCCCCCAAATCACTATAAAACTCTTCGCTCCATTCAGTATGAAGCTCTAAAACTTTTAAGCTTCCCTTTTTATGCACGTGGATTTGATAATGAGGAGCAAGCTCCGGCATCTGAAGAATACACCGCTCAATTTCGGACGGAAATACGTTTACACCATTTACATTGAGCATATCGTCGATTCGGCCTTTCACACGGCTCATGCGGATCGTGGTTCTTCCGCACGCACATTTCTCTTTTGAAAGGGAGGCGATGTCCCCGGTCCGATAGCGGATGACAGGAAAAGCTTCCTTCGTTAAACTGGTAAAAACAAGCTCACCTTCTTCTCCTTTTGGAAGCGGTGTCATTTTTATTGGATCGATCACCTCTGCAAAAAAGTGATCCTCTGCAATGTGCAGCCCATCCTGAGCTTCATGGCATTCCATAGCTATGCCTGGTCCCAGCACTTCACTCAGCCCATAAATATCGCATGCTTTAATCCCAAGCTTAGCTTCAAGTGCTTTCCGCATTTCTTCAGACCAGGGTTCAGCCCCAAATATTCCAAATTTTAATGATGTACTTGCCGGGTCGATTCCCCGCTCCTCCATCTTCTCTGCTAAATTGAGAACATATGAAGGAGTTCCACAAATAACCTCCGGCTTAAAGTCCTGAATCAGCATAATTTGTCTCTCTGTGTTTCCCCCAGAAACAGGTACGGTTGCCATGCCAAGCTGTTCGCTGCCATAATGCAGGCCCAATCCGCCGGTAAACAGCCCGTACCCATAAGCATTATGCAATATCTGACCAGGTTCGCCACCTCCTATGGAGATTGCCCTGGCTATCAGATTGCTCCACATTTCGATGTCATTCCGGGTGTAGCCCACTACAGTCGGCTTTCCGCTCGTTCCTGATGAAGCGTGCAGACGCACAATTTCTTTTTTATCCACAGCAAAAAGCCCGAATGGGTAATGTTCCCGCAAATCTGCTTTCACAGTAAAGGGCAGCTTTTGAATATCATCCAGGCTGATAACGTCTTGAGGCGCAATATTACTTTCCAAAAACTTTTTCCGATAAAAAGGCACATGGTTATATACTCTCTCCACTGTCTGCCTGAGCCGGTCCAGCTGCAATTCCTCTATCATATCGCGGCTTTCCGTTTCAATATCATGCAGAATCAAGACATGACCTCCCAGAATATTAGGATAATAATTTAATATAACGTTTAAATATCGTTAGATAAAATAAGTGTTATATATTTAACACAAAGATACCGTGTAAACAGGAAAAAGTCAACTTATTTTCTGAAAATTTACTTATTTATTCTAAAGTTAATAAAAAGACCTAGCCCATATAATAAAGGGCTAGGTAAAAATTCTCAGGACCATTCTTTTAACTTATTCACTATGTTATTCTTCCATTTTGATATTAATGGCTCTTCACCTTTTGCTGTTTTTTGTTTCTGCCATTCGTTATAGCTTGCTGCAGAAATTAGAATAGAGCCGGCAATTAAAAGGTACGCCCACCAAGGGAGGTTCCCCCAATATGGTCTGGTTTGAAGCAGTACATTCAGGAGCAGAACCCCGGAACCTACAAAGAAATAAGACTTTATCCTCCAAAAAGTGCCAGCAAGCATCGAGATCAGAGAGAGCGTGCCGACTATAAGTGCATCATAAACCGTATTACTTGCAAGGCCATCCTGTACAAGCAGCAGGGATACTGCTATGAGAACTCCCCACTGAATTTTACTGGTCAGCTTTGAGTACTGCCCCTTCAGGACTTTCCTGACAAAAATAATCAGGGTGATCCAAGGGAGAATATATGCCTCTCTAATAAAAAGATCCGGTATTTCAATATTCCTTAATACACTATAATATGGCTCCAGTAATACTGCTCCTACCAGCAATCCAGGGAGCCTATAGTGTTTAGATGCCACTCTGCTCCTCTGTAAAAATAAAAATGCGCTGATCAGGAGTCCAGGGAGAACTTCCGCCCATAGGGAAACCGCCGGAAAAAGATAAGCGGTAAGCAAAAATAGCAGGGAAATAATCGTGTAGCTATCAGCTTTTTTGCCCATGAAAATTTTGGCATATACCATCTTGCCGATGAAAACCGCAGCCATGCCGAAGCCTGCGGCAATCATAATTTTCATATCTGGAGCAATACCGTTAATGAATAGGAATTTAAGTACTGCTGCATACAGTATAACCAATGGAATAACACCTAATATATCAAGCCTGGTTCTATGCATATATAAGTTTATCCCTGCTGCGTAGATTATAGATACGATAAACGGGAGAACTCCAAAGGGATATGACGCCAGAAAAGCCAATAGCCCAATCACAGACCAGGGTATAAAAAAGTAAACACTCCTCTGTTTATCCTGAGTTTTACCAGTCATCCAGAATATGAGTACCGCACAGCTGACTGATAATATGGCATACTCACTATAGCTCTCCTCCCAAATATGCTCCATCCCTGTCAAAATCACCATAAACAAAGTTATAAATGAGCTGTAAAGGAATATTTTTACTTTCCACTCATTAGCAGAAACCTTGAAACTGATCCAATAGACTGCCAGGGTGGCTATAAATGGCCAGATACTATTTTCCCTATAAAGGAAAAATGTCAGGATCATGGCAAAAGGCATGAAGATATGGCCAATCCAGCTAAACCCTCTAGCCAGGACAACGTCTTTATTTGATATATAAAAAGCCGAACCAAGGAGGATCCATGCCCCTAAAGGAAATTGAACCCAATTAAAAAATGTAATGTTAAATGGTAAACCAATCAAAATCATAAAGTAAGCAAAAAGTGAAATCGATGCTGTCACAAACGGAATCCAGCTTTGCTTATGGAATTGATACAGGGCAAGGTACATTGCTATACCGCCTATAAATACTGCAGGTCTCATCCAAACTTCATTGATCGTCAAAGCAGTGGCAGTAAACAGTGAGATTGTATAAAATCCCAGCGAAATTAAAAACACGTTTTTGGCTTGAGTTTGGTGCCCTTTCTTAGAAAGAATGACATAAAGGATAAGGAGGGCTATACTTGCCATTACGGTATTCATGGCCATACCCAGCTCATTCTGATAAAAGCTTGAATAACTTCGCAGATGTTCACCATAAAACATAAAGGCAAACCCGATTGTCAATGGAGTAGCCCAGGGAATCGTTTCTGTATAAAAGATTCTATTTTCAGCCTTATTCATGAGGTACAGCACAAAGCTGAAGATTAATAGCATGGTGCCTGCAGCAAGCCAATCAAGAAGTCCTGCAGCTATTACAGGCGCAAACAGCATAATACTGACTGCCACATCGCGTGAGCTTGATTCCACGACTTTTAAGAACGGATATTTAAGCAGATACCCTAAACTGATAAAAAGCACAAAGCCAATGATGAAAACAGGTATAGATAGATTGGTGAACGGGATGGCTTTATCCAGCATAAGAACTGCTTGGAATAGGGCAGAAGCTAAAAACACAGGTGCCAGATAAGCAAACAGCCTGTTTCCCATAATATTTGCCAAATATATAAACTGCCCCGCGAGTATTGTATAAGCCAGCAGCAGTGATACAGAGGGTTCCCCGGCCGTTAATAGGATTCCTTCGATTGAAATATAAAGAAAAGCAAGTATCGAAACTCCTGCACTGGTCAGTCTGAAAATCTTCTCCCAGGAATATTGCTTATCCATAACCATAGGAACAAACAGAAAACCAATTCCTGCTAGCGCATAGAAAACCGGGCCAGCTGCATCTAACATACTATTTTCAATCAGCTGATAGGCACCATAGACAATCAGTAAGCTGAAGACGAAATGAAACTCCTTCCTGCCTGTTACATACACCATCGATAAATACACAGCTGCAGTCAGCAGGATATTCACACTGTAAAAAACATGGCTATTGAAAAAGACAAGCATCAATAAAGTAGAGATCACTAAATTGATTTGAGCAAAGTAAACCAGTTCTTTCGAAAACAATTTAAGATTGGCATGCTTTTTCATGCGATGATAAGCTGCAGACAGAAGAGCATTGAAAACCATCAATCCAAGATAAAAGCTGTCATTTTCAAGGCTGAATGCTGCCAGGGTATAACCAGCACATGCAGTCATGGCAAAATAAGCAAACCAGACAAAAAGACGTGAGCCCAGTTTATGTGCAAATACACAATACACTGGAAAGATCATTAAACTGCCAGCCGTTCCAAGTATATAGCGTCCTTCCCCATAAAAAGAAAGATACGGGCCAAGCAGTTCAAACCAGCCGACAGACAAAATAAATATGGGCAAAAATAAACTACCAAGTACAATGAAAGCAAATGATGTTCTTTCAATTTTCAGCAGCTTTCCGGAAATAAACGCAAAGCCATAGAAAAGAAGGGAAACCACTGCAATGGATGCACTTTTCATGAAATTCGACATTGTCGCCCAGTTGCTTGTTGCCACAAAAAGTCCGCCGATCAGGAGCAGGATGACTCCAATATTCAGCAGCCAGGAAATGTTTCTTTCACGGATTTCTTCCTGAGATACCTTCTTTTTCAAAGTTTCTTTTGCCGGCAGAATAGCCTTTTGTCTATTTTCTTCTGCAGCTTTTGCCGCCTGAATGTGCTCTCTTTTCAGCTCTTCAAGGTCCTGATAGTACTGATGATGGGCTTTTAGAGTCATTTCATAATGTTCTGATGAAATATAGTCCTTCTCTTTCAATTTACTGAGTTCAGCATGAAATATGTCGTGATGATATTTTTCTGTTTGTGGGTTCAAGGGATCCACCTCTTTTAGATAGAATAATATTCGCTTGGTTCTATTAGTGTAATATTACACATTTCGAACAAATAAATCAATCCCTGTTTTAGCACTTATTACTTCGCAAGGAGGTTTATACAAATTTTATTTAATTATAGGAAAAAATGGTGGAATAAGGAAAATAAGTCGCTGGTTTGACCTGAATTCCAAGCTCCCAATTATTAACCCCCTTGAAAAATAAGTATTTCCTCCGTCCCTTTCTGCTGCAAAAAAACCAAATATTATAGCTAATAAAATTCCAAATAACAATTCTATCCGAAAAATATTTTCTCCATTATATTATTCTAGAAGTAATTATTTTATTTGGAGGAACCACCATTGAAAATAGTAAGTATTGTTATAGCATCAATCCTTTTGCTCAGCCTGTTTCCGGCTGTCAGCCTGGCAGCTCCAAGTGATGAGGAAGTGGCAAATTTCCTGAAGGAAACAAAATGGTCTGAAGAAGGCTTAAATGACCATCTGGAATACTTTTGGGATATGAGTATTGAAGATTTCGAGACCATCGAAGAAATGATTGAATATCTTGGTGAGCCTATTACTGAAGAAAATCTTCAGCAGCTGCTGGCTGACTATGGTTTTGAAAATGAGGAGGAATTAACGGGCACTGCTCATTGAGAATGGGGAAATGGAAGTGGCTGATGATGTTCGCGATGTTTTCAAATATATTGATGCATTGGATACAACTGTTTCTTTTTTAACCTATACAGGCACTGAAATTAACGACGAAACTCTAAAGCAGCTATTAAATGATTACGGACTTACAAAAGAGGAGCTCATTTCTCTGCTGGAGGAGAACGATGACTCACTTGAAAACTACGAATATATTGAGGATCTTGATATCATAGTTTCCATTTATCTGGGCGGTGATGAAATGCCCGGTGAAGACGAAATGACTCAAATACTTGGAGACATTGATCTTACCGCTGAAGAACTTGAAGCATTATTTGCACATTTTTTGACTTTGGATTTCGAGAATCCAGAATTGCTTAATAAAATGATGGACCTTGAAAGCCGGTTAATGGCATTTGGTGAATTTGACAGTGCCGACGACTTAACTGAAACAGAAATTGCTGATCTTATCAGCATTATGCAGGAAATGATGAATCTCTTCCAACTTGATGCTGAGTTTTACCTTGTGAAAGATGGTGAAAAGATCCATTTAACAACAGCTGAAATGATAGCTTTAGAAGATACCAAAGGCTATGACCTGCTCATAGAGCTATATAATACACAAGGCCAGTTCCTGGCAGATATGATTATTACAGCTGAGATGTTCAGTTCTGAGCTAATAGAAGACACCGTGTCAGATATGAATCAGGCTGAAACAGTAATTAAAAAACAAAATCCTGATAAAGTGAAACAGGTTTCAAAGCATGTAAAAACTGTGAAAGGCGGAAAACTGCCAAACACAGCAGGAAACTATTTTGTAAGAGTTTTAGCAGGCATTGGACTTCTCCTAATAGGGATTGCCATTTTACTCAGACGGAAAGTGAAAGAGGCGTGATAAGAAAACCCACTTTAAAAGCAGT
Source organism: Bacillus sp. 7894-2 (assembly GCF_002272225.1). Classification (NCBI taxonomy): domain Bacteria; kingdom Bacillati; phylum Bacillota; class Bacilli; order Caryophanales; family Bacillaceae; genus Bacillus; species Bacillus sp. 7894-2. Next base: position 624 of record NZ_NPDG01000009.1, on the reverse strand, counting down.
TATTGGTCTGGCTTTTATTTTGGGCGGGGTTTGGCTTGCCGCCTCAAATCTTATGCCATATATGAGTAGTCAAAAGACTACAGTCCATATAGAGTCCCCCAAAGGTAATATAAAAACAGAAGTGAAGTCCTCACAAAAAACAGAACCACATAGCCTTTACAGTGTCAGGCCAAAAGTGGGCGAAGAAATGGGTGTTTTGTCAATTCCGAAGATATCAGCGGATTTGCCAATCTTTCATGGCACAGATGAAGATGAGCTTGAAAAAGGTGTTGGCCATTATGCAGGCAGCGTCCTCCCTGGAGAAGAAGACAATTCCGTCCTGTCCGGCCACCGGGATACCGTCTTTCGTAAACTTGGAGAAGTAATGAAAGGCGATCTTCTTGTCGTGAGTACTTCTGCCGGGGAATTTACCTATAAGGTGCGTAAAATCAGAATTGTCGATGCAGACGACAGAACCGTTATTGTTCCTAAACCTAGGGCAACTCTGACTGTAACCACCTGTTACCCTTTTAATTTTATTGGAGATGCACCACAGAGGTATATTCTGATTGGGGATTTAGTAAGAAAGTAAAAAGCCCGCTTATTAGGCGGGCTCAGGGGGAGGCCGATTCTGGCCTTCCTTTT
>NZ_NPDG01000008.1:0-2554 GCF_002272225.1 Bacillus sp. 7894-2 | reverse complement strand
CCCCACTGATTGAAGTTTCACTTTATTCTGTAATTGTGACTAACTTTACATCATCGAAATCGAATCGGTGATAGTGACCTTCAGTACATGTCAGTTCAACAAATCCTTCCAGATCTTTAATGCTCCCGATTACCTCGGATTTATTTTCAGCTTCAATCTCTTCTGTTACGGTAACGCCTTTTTCAAAAGTATAAATAACCTTAAACGTATTCATGTGTGAAAACTCTCCTTTCCCTATTTTTGTTCCCATCACTGCAGTGATTAAAACACAAAAATCAGTATTTCAGTTATTTTCCAATAGCCCATTTTAAAGTCTTTCTATGGGAAGTTGATAGCATTAACTGTATCTGGTAAGGTAATAGCAAGAGCTAGCATTCTGCTATTCGACAGATATCGGCTGATATCACCATGATTTCACACCTACTGACGCGTTCTAAAAATTGCTTCGACAAAATTTGATTTCTTTTCTTGGAGATGAATTTTAAAAAGGACACTTTTAGTTTACATAATAAAATTATAGTAAATCTAAGGTGATGAAAAAGGAGCCCACTATTAAGCGGACTCCTCTTCTCCATTATTCACCTAAATCAACATTATGATAAACACGCTGGACATCTTCAATATCTTCAAGGGCGTCAATCAGCTTTTCAAATTGCGCCTGTGCATCAGCTTCCAGGGTGACTTCATTTTGCGGGAGCATTGTTAATTCAGCAACAGCAAACTCATTGATGCCTGCTGACTTGAATGCTTCCTGAACTGCATGAAACTGATCGGGATCTGCGTATACAATTACCGTATCTTCTTCTTCCAGAATATCACGTGCATCTACGTCAGCTTCCATTAGGATTTCCAGTACTTCTTCCTCTGATTTGCCTTCAATGCCGATAACAGCGGTTGAGTCGAACATATAGGAAACAGATCCGCTCACACCCATATTTCCGCCATTTTTTCCGAATGCAGCACGTACATTAGAAGCTGTACGATTTACGTTATTCGTTAATGCATCAACAATAATCATGGATCCGCTAGGCCCGAATCCTTCGTAGCGAAGCTCGTCATAGTTTTCTTCCGCTCCGCCTTTTGCTTTTTCTATTGCACGATCAATGATATTTCGTGGCACGTTATATGTTTTTGCACGCTCAAGCACAAATTTCAAGGCCTGGTTTGCTTCCGGATCAGGCTCCCCTTGCTTGGCAACCACATATATCTCAAGTGCAAACTTGGAATAAACACGGCTCGTATTTGCGTCTTTTGAGGCTTTCTTTTCTTTGATATTGTTCCATTTACGGCCCATATGTCCCACTCTCTTTCAACTTTGGATCAAGTAAGTAATAGAGTCTTCAGTATTCTGAAGATCTCTCACTAAATTATTATACATTAAGACACCTGTTTTTTTCGAGCATTGTTTTTTAATAATGACTCTTGGCTTCAAAAGAAAAAAGAGACACAAATGTGCCCCTGATCAACTCATCAGGATTCTTTCTAATACCTTTTGCACCTGATAGCCTTCTTTAAAGGATACCAATAGTGCTTTATCTCCTTTTATTGCTTTCAGGAGTTCTGCAGGAAGGCTGGTTTCCGGTTCATCAAGCTTTATAATTTCTCCGCTCTTTTCAGTGCCAGTTTGAACCAGAATACTCCAGTTCTGCATATCTAAAGTTCCTTTATCACCAAAGACTTTAAAAGACAAATGTTCTTGCTGCCCGATTCCAGCTATTCCGTTAAACACAACCGGAATTCCATCTGGCAGCGTTAATAAAGTCGAAAAACTTGTTTCACATAATCGGTCATCTTCAGGGTATTCAACAAAAGAATGGACATTATCCAATTCTCCGAAGGTATCGTGAATCATGTGAATGAAATGGGGCGCTACTTCCCTGATAAAGCCTCCCTGTTCCCTGCTTGATATCCAATCGTTCTGCTGCCATTCACGCGGCCATTGCTTAAACTGCAGGTGCAGTTCAACTTTCTTAATCTTACCCAGCTCACCATTATGTATATTATCCTTAAACAATTTAAAAGCTGGACTATATGCCATGGGAAAATTCATTGCATGTATGATCCCGGCATTCACAGCAGCTTCACACATTTCCTTGGCCTCTTCAATGGAATTGGCCAGAGGCTTCTCACAAAGAAGATGCTTGCCGCTCTTTATAATATCCATTGCGATTGTATGATGAAATTTTGGCGGAACACCTAAATAGATCAGCTTGATGGTTTCATCCTGAAGTACATTTAAATAATTGGTATGCATTGCTGCATCCGGCAGCTCAGCTTTAAATTTATCAAGTCGTTCAGCATTTCGATCACAAAGTGCTGCAATCTCAAACTCCTCATTCTGCCGAAATTGACGGAGTATTCTTTCCCCTACCGCACCCATCCCTATCAATCCAACTTTAATCTTTTCTCTCACATACTTCACCTTCTTATGAAAAATCATGTACTAAGTGAATTATAACGTTAATTGCAAATATTCAAAAGTCTAATTTATCGCAGTCTAACGGGCAGTAAGACCCCCTCTTTAAGACTCAGAGGAATCAAAGGAGGATAAATG
>NZ_NPDG01000007.1:0-92633 GCF_002272225.1 Bacillus sp. 7894-2 | reverse complement strand
AACACCCCCACTGATTGAAGTTTCACTTTATCTTATAAGTTCTTAGAGTATGGACCAAAAATATACCGGCCAATAATTGGATAGAAAAATTTTGAATGGGGATAATAATTTTAATAAAACAATCAGGAGGTACCACCATTGGACCTGGATAAGGATATGCAATTTGAAATCACAAGTACATTCATGCCAAATCTTTACCGTTCCCAAACACTTAAAATTCTTGAGGTGACCCAGAACAGCGTTGTCATTCAAATGGACAGATCGAATGGACGCGGAGTTTTTCCTGCAGAAAACTTTCATTATTGGATTAAACGAGGCTCGCTTATAAAAATGAATGGCCACCATAAAAGAACCTCATAGAACACTTGGCCATTTTAATTTTTGCATCATATGGCGAGTGCCCAATTTAAATTAAAAGAGGCTGGCTCTATATCTGGAGCCAGCCCTTCTCTTATCGTTCGCATGCATAATTGTCCTTATCTCGATCATGCTTTGAGTCATATGCAGGGTGTGTAGATGGCACACCATTAGGATATACCTTTCTTAACTCTGTACAGTTTTGATAGGACTCTGAGCTTTCTGAAGAAGTTGAATTGCCGGCTGTACCGCTGCTGTCATTCGACCCGCTTTTACCGGTATTACTTGAAGAACCACTCACAGCTTCAGAATCCAGATCCCCTTTTGTCGTTCCTTCATCTCCAAGGGCCCATAACCCTTTACTGGATTCTCTTGCTTCCCTGCCGAATTTTCTGAAGTATTCACTGTATTTCACATCCGGATTGTAGGTGGATGGCTCCGCATACCCTTTTAAAACCAAATGGGCATTAAACATTTTTTCACGTATTTCATCTTCTTCCATATCATCCGCCGGGATGTCGAGCCAAACAATTCTCAACAGGCGGCCATATCGATCGGTGTCTGACACATCTTTTTGCATCCAGATTTTCTTGCCACCCAGCTCAGATTTGGTGAATTGGCTCGCTTCTTTCCCGAATTCTTCCACTCTTGTTGTTGATTCGGGAGTGTTTACTCCAATCAGGCGGACTTTCCTGCCGTCAGAGGTTTCAATTGTGTCACCGTCCACTACTCTGCCAACGGTAACTAATTCCAGGCCCAAGCTCTCTGCAGCCTGTCTTTGTTCCTGCTCCTGTTTTTGCTTTTCAGCCTCTTCCTGCTTCTGTTTTTCTTCCTGTTCTGCTTCTAGCCGTGCTTGCTCCTCAGCTTGCTTTTTCACTTCCTCTTTTTCAGCCTTTTCTTGGGCAAGCTTTTCTTCTTCAGCTTTTTTATCTGCTTCATTCTCTTCTGATTGTATCTGTTCCTTCTCAGGCTCATTTACAGTATCGGTTGCATCGGAATCTGCAGTTGCTAGAAATATGGATAAAATGAAGCCTGCTGCCATAATCCAGCCCGATTTTTTAAAATTTATTTTATATTTACGGTGCTGGTTATTTAAATATAAACCAATTAAAAAGACTGCTAACCCGATAAATGCAGCAGGAGCAGCTATGCTCATTAAAAGCATAAACACAATAACAATAGTAATAATAGTCCATCTTATAACTTTCAAACTCTTAAGTCTCCTCTTTATAAAATTCACCTAAATAAGCATACCTTTTTTCTTTCCAAATTTAAACACCAATTCACTAATGAATTGGTGTTATTAAGAATTAATTAAAATTACTGCTTCTTACCAAAAATCTCTTCCTGCAGTCTTCTGCCGGTAGGTGTTGCTGCGAGTCCTCCCTCAGCTGTTTCCCTCAGTGCTGAAGGCATGGATTGTCCGATTAGGAACATTGCATTTATGACTTCATCACATGGAATTCTGCTCGTAATTCCGGCGAGTGCCATATCCGCAGCTGTCATCGCATTGGAAGCACCCATGGCATTCCGTTTTACACATGGAACTTCTACTAGTCCGGCGACTGGGTCACATACAAGGCCCAGCATATTCTTTAATGTAATTGCCATGGCCTCAGCGGCCTGTTTTGGCGTTCCGCCTGCCATTTCTACAATGGAAGCTGCCGCCATGGCGCTTGCAGACCCCACCTCAGCCTGGCATCCTCCAGCAGCACCTGAGATGGAGGCATTGTTTGCCACAACAAAGCCAAATGCTGCGGAAGTAAACAGGAATTCGATCATTTCCATACGTGTTGGTTTGAGGACTTCTTTAACAGCGAACAAAGTACCTGGAACCACACCCGCTGAACCGGCTGTCGGTGTTGCACAGATTGTGCCCATTGCTGCATTTACTTCATTGGTTGCAACCGCTTTGCTTACAGCATCCAATAAAATATTTCCAGATAAAGCCTTTCCGCTCTGAATGTACTTTTGCAGAAGAACTGCATCGCCGCCTGTGAGTCCTGTTACAGATGTTACCCCTTTCAGTCCCCTCTCAACTGCCTGTTCCATGACAGTCAGGTTGCGGTCCATTTTGGCAATAATTTCATCACGTGTTAATCCGGTTACTTCTATCTCCTGCTGAATCATGATTTCGGCTATTTTTACACCTTTATTTTCAGCGAGCTCTATAAGCTCAGCAACATTTCTAAATAACATTAGTCTTTCCCTCCTGATGACCAGCTAACTATTAGTCAACCATTCTAATAATTTGTGTTATATTCGGAAGCCCTTCAAGCTCCGTCATTACCTCCTGGCCGATCTTCTGATCCACTTCTATGACCATGATGGCCATTTTTCCTTTTTCCTTGCGTGAAACTTCCATATGGCCGATGTTGATCTGGTGCTTGGATAAAATATTCGTTACAGCGGAGATAACTCCAAACTGATCGTTATGAACAACTAAAATGGCAGGATGTTCACCGGATAATTTAAGTTCAAAGGAATTCAGTTCAGTTATTTCAATGGTTCCGCCGCCGATGGATATTCCCACAAGTTCGATTTCACGGTCTCCTTCAGTAAGCTTGACTCTTACAGTATTAGGATGGTCGGTTACGGTATCTTCAACTGTAAAAATGACTTCAATCCCTGCATCTTTAGCTAATTGCAGGGCGGAAGGGATGCGCTCGTCAAAGGTATCAAAGTCAAGGATACCGCCGACAATTGCCACATCCGTGCCATGTCCTTTATAGGTTTTTGCAAAAGAACCATATAAGGAAATCTCTGCTTTGGACGGCTGTTTTCCAAAAAGAGTCCGGGCAACACGTCCAATACGTGCGGCTCCAGCTGTATGAGAGCTTGATGGGCCGATCATAACCGGGCCGATAATATCAAATGCTGATCTGTATTTCATTTTGTATGCCCCTTTACTTTTAAGGTATATAAATGGAAATGGATATAGCTGTTTTGCTAACAGCATCTATTTTAATAACTCGTCTTATTTATGCTCCAGGGCTGCCTTCCGGCTGGAGCTCATTTATCGTTCTGATTTTCTGAAGGTAATTATAAATAGTGAATTTTGAAACCCCCAGAACAGATGCGACATAATCAGTTGCTCCTTTAATGAGGAATGTCCCTTTGTCTTCAAGCTGGCGTACACACTCAACTTTTTCTTCAAGCGTCATCAATGAAGGTGCCTTCTTAAATCCCTGAAGAACCTGATCTACCATCTCGTGAATAACATCCTGCACAGAATTAAAAAAGGTTTCCGATTTAGACGAATGTTCATCAAAGCTGATAAATTGTTCAATTTCTCCTCCGAATTGCATGAGCAGACTTATATCATAATTTAGGCATAGTGCGCCGATTACTTTATTTTCATCATCCCGGAGAAAAATCGTAGATGATTTCATGACATTTCCTTTTTTGGACTGTGTTTTATAATTCGCAATATCATTTACATCATTTTTATGTTTTGCTAATTCATTCAATACAAGGTCGGTGATGGGTGAGCCGATCTTTCTTTCTGTTATATCTCCTGCTATATGGATAAGCGATTTTTTTAAGTCGCTGAAATCGTGCACGGCCACTTCACAGCGGGAACCAAACATTCGCACAAGCATATCTGCAGTCCGGATCGCCAAATCAAAAACAGGTCTATGGCATTCCTTCAACTTTGTCACTTCCTTTTATGAAATCGCTTTCAATATTATACTAATCTATATTTCTCTTCAAATTCATAATAACATAAAAACAAAAGAGTTAAAATAAAATTTTAATAGCTACAAAAAAATTGTAATGCACATAAAAAATTGCCGCATAAGTCAGATGCGGCAATTCAACATTATACATTCTTTAATACAAGGTAAAGCCTGCTGACACGCTCTGTTTGCTCTTCTTCAGAAGCAAGATCAAATTTTTTCAGCAGATGGAAGACCTCATTTAAAATATCCTGAGTATGCTCCTCTAGGAAAAATGCCTGAAACAGCGGCGTCATATCTTCCGGAAGGAAACTTCTCTGCTGTTGAAATTTATTTTGTACATCTTCCGGTGTGTGATCCAATTTACATTCGCTCATTGTAATACCTCCTGAAATTCTTTCGTTTGCTATTATCATTTTTATTTTACCTTCTACATTCCTATTAAAACATATACATTACAGCTTAGCTTCTTAAAGTTTTTAAAATATAATAGAATGAAAGGGGGAAGCAAATGATGAGAATTGTAAAAAGTAACATTATAAACAGATTGGCCATAGAACCAGATGTTTGCTGATATCATCGGCTTGCTTTCAGATGAGCCTATACTGGCAGCATGTTTCAGCATTTCTATGAACATTGCAGCAGCTATAACCGGTTTCCTTCCCAGTGCCTTTATTACTGCGGGCACAGTTGTCGTTTTCGATTTAAAACTCGGTCTTATCATATTAATTATCGGTGAAGCAGCTGGAGCAATTATCAGTTTTATTCTTTACCGCAAAGGAATTACCAAGCTAACCGCCTCTTTTCCCCAGCTTAAGAATGACAATTTGTTTTCTAAGCTAAAGAATGCGGAGGGTCCTGTTGCTTTCTACATGATTGTTTTGCTGAGGGTCTTGCCTTTTGTCCCATCAGGTGCAGTCACACTGGCAGCTGCATACAGCAAAATGAGGCTTCTGCCCTTTGGCATTGCCAGCACGATCGGTAAAGTACCTGCACTGTTCATGGAAGCCTTTGCTGTTTCACATATACTAAAATTTGAAAGGGAGCTGCAAATAGTCATTTTTCTTTTCATTGCGTTCTTCTTTTTAATTTACTATTTATATAAAAATTATAAATTAAGTTAAAGAGCTTATCTTCTGCAGATAAGCTCCTTAACTTTCTATATTATTCAGCAGGAGAAAGCTCGTTTTCTGTTACCCACATGTGATTTTTTACTTCCTGCCCGTCAGCTGTTGTAAAGTCAACCATATAGACAGTTGTTTCCTGCACAGAATCGATTTCGGCAGTTGCTCCTTCCATTCCCTTCATGTGACTTGCATTCAATGTTACCTCGTCACCTTCTTTAAATGGTTCCTTACCTGCATCTGCAATCTCCTCGTGAACTACCCATTTATGGTTTTCAACTTTTTTACCGCCAGTGGTTGGTGTATAAGATACCGTATATACGATTGTATTATATGCACCTGCAATGGTTGCTTCCGCTCCCTCCATTCCCTCCATATGTCCTTCTGTTATAAAGGCCTTGCTCCCAACTTCATATTTAGGGTTTTCAGCTTCCTTTATTCCTTCTGGAACATCTCCGGATCCAGAATGATCCATGTCTGAATGGTCTCCTGAATGGCCGCTGCTTTCTTTATTCGTTGTGCTCTCTTCCTTGCTGGTACCTTCCTGTCCAGTATCCCCGTCATTTCCGCCGCAGGCAGTTAGAGTTAGCGCGGCAGCCAGAGAAACAAACCAAATGGCGAATTTTTTTCTTGATAACATATTCAATTCCTCCTTTTCTTCATGAAGTTAGTATGGCAATAAATTGTGCAGAAATTATGAAACAGGTATGGAAAATTCTAAATTAATACTCCCCTGGCAGGAAAATATGTACAACCTTCATAATCAAATATTGTAAATAACCTGGATTAAAAACAGACACCCTTCTGGATGTCTGTTTTGTCTGCTAATTTAAGCAGCCATTTTACGGCATTCTTCCGCACACTTAAAGCAAGCTTCAGCACAGCGCTGGCAGTGAGAGTGGTCATGTTTTTTGCACTCATTTCCGCACGCTTCACATATGTCTGCACATAGAGTGCAAATTTGTCTGGCAAAAGGGCTGTTAGACTGCATTGACTTAGCTGCAAAGGCACAGATATCCGCACACTCTCTGTCCGACCGAATACAATCTGCCATCATTTGAACATCTTCTTCCCCTAAGCAAGCGTCATAGCATACATTACAGGCTTCCATGCACTCTATACAAGCCTGAATACATTCTTCATAAGATTGGGTGTACATTATATCCATCCTTTCTATAAACTCTATACAAAGATACTCTACCCCTCCATTTCGATAGTAAACTGCCAATATCGGACATAAAAAGAGCAGAGAGTTATCTCTCCGCTCCTAAAATGTTACTTCTGTATACCCGGCCCATTTCTTTCCTCTTTAAATGGCAGCTCTTTCTTTACATATGAGTAATCATTCCGGTTGATTGGAACAAATCCTTCCGGCTTATAAAATCGCAGGAGGTCTTTGTAAACAATGTTATCTGACATTTCCAGTTCTTTTTTCGCCTGATCGGAAAGTGACTTACATGCATTAGCCTCAGCTATTTCTCCGGATTCCGTATAATAGCAGGTTTCTTCAATTTGGGTATATGCCGGTGAAATAAAGTTGCCGTTTCGGAATGGGACAACTTCACGGTGTTTTTCTGATAAAAGATCTGATCCCATTTCAAGGTGATTCTTTGTATCAATGCCCAACAGGTGAAGTAATGTCGGTCGCACATCTACCTGTCCGCCGACATTGTGGACAATGCCGCCATCCACTCCAGGTACATGTATGAACACTGGCACTCTTTGAAGCTTGGCATATTGGAATGGCGTAATTTCTTTTCCGATCACCTTAGCCATTGCCACATTATGATTTTCGGAAATCCCGTAGTGATCGCCATACAGAACAACTACTGTATGATCATACAATCCGGAATCCTTTAAATCGTTAAAAAACTGCTCGAGTGCCTGGTCCATATAGTTCGCTGACTGAAAATAATGATTCACCACATCATTATCTGTTTCTCCTGCAGGAAATTCAGTATCCCACTCATCCATTTTAAAGGGGAAGTGATTAGAAAGAGTAATGAATTTTGTATAAAACGGCTGTGGAAGACTGGTCAGCATCGGCATGGATTCCTTAAAAAACGGCTTATCTTTTAAACCATAGTTTTTCGTGTTTTCATCGTTCATATCGTAATACTCGGCATCAAAAAACTTATCATATCCCATGGTTTTATACATTTCGTTACGATTCCAGAATGTCTTGTAGTTTCCATGGAAAGTTGCTGAAGTATAGCCATGCGGCTTTAAAATAGCAGGTGTGCCATGGAATGTATTTTGAGCTTTCGTTACATAAACAGCTCCCTGTGACATGGGATATAGTGATGTATCCATCATAAACTCAGCATCGGAAGTCTTTCCCTGTCCGGTTTGGTTGACTATGTTATCAAAGTAGAATGTCTTGCTGCTATGTGCAAGTGAATTCAGGAATGGGGTAACTTCTTTACCATTTAGCTTGTAGTCTATAATAAAAGTCTGAAGTGATTCCATGGATACATAAATAACATTCATGCCCTTGGCTTTTCCGAAGTATTTAGGGTTCGGAGGTGCATATTTTGCTTTAACATAGTTCTCTACTTCAGTCACATCGTTCGTATCCGCAAGAGCTCGCTGGCTGGCAGACTTGGCGTTTTGGACCATATCATAAATCGTGAAATTGTATGCTCCAAGGTATTTCACCAAATAATTGCGGTCGAAGGAACGTGTAAGCAGCTCAGGACGGTCTTTCTCGGCGATTTCAAGATTGATGAAGAAGACAATAATCCCTGCAGCCATAACAGCCAACGCCGGTTTTCGGCTAATTTTCTTTCCAGGTTTGTACCATTTCCTAACTGCCAGGAAAAGAAGCAGAATGGTGTCTGTAAAATAAAAAATATCCCACGGAGACATTAACGATAGTGTGCTATCTCCGAGCTGCCCCCCATTTACTTTTGCCTGCATGAGAACAGGAACAGTGATAAAGTCGTTAAAGAATCGATAATAAACAACATTTGCATAAAGCAGGAAGGATAAGAATAAATTCAAGCCAATTAGCATGCCGGATTGCCATTTCCCTTTAAAAAACAAAGCGAATCCCAGGAATACCAGTGTAGAACTTAACGGATTCAAAAACAGAAGAAATCGCTGTATGTCATTATTAATCCCTAAATTAAATTCAATGCGATAGGCTACATACGTTTTCAGCCAAAAAAGGATAACAGTCAGAAAGAATACAGCAAGACTTCTTTTCGGCAATTTGTCAGGCGATTTGAATAACTTTCTCATTAGTGTGGTTTCACCTCTTAAATTGTACACATGCGAAAAACTTAGCAGCGGCTAAGTTTTTATTATGTAAAAATTTTGTAGCTGCATTAATAAATGGTGAACGAATGTAAAATAATATAGCACAATTTCAAATCAAAGAAAACGGATATCTCCTTTATATCTTTCGCCTTTTTCCTGCAAAAACCAACAATTTTCAATAAAATTACCTGTTACTCAATATATTTTAATGGTAAAATGAATTTTCCCTTCATAATTTCAATGCTGAAGGAGTATTGATGTTCAAAAGGGCCAAGCTAAAATTAAACATAGTTGGATTGGAGAGTCTTCATGAAAGAACGTCTATTATTTTTTGTTATTGGGATGCTGATCCTGACAATGGGTGTAGCCCTGATTATCAGATCAAACCTCGGAGCTTCTGCATGGGATGCCCTGGCTGTTGGTGAGTCACAAATGTTTAACTTAACAGTTGGCACCTTTGTTTTTATAAATGGAATCGTGCTCATTTTTATAAATGCCTTTCTAATGAAAAAAAAGCCTGAAGTCCTTGCAGCCATTTCCATTCTGATTATTGGCGCACTGATTGACTTTTGGCTTCTCATCATTTTTGGTGACCTTTCACCTCAGACATTGGCGATGCAATCAATTCTATTGTTCCTTGGAATCCTTTCGATGGGAATGGGAGTTGCCATCTATCTTCAGGCTAAATTTCCGGCAAGCCCGATGGATACATTAATGGTAGCCATTCACTCAAGATTCGGATTAAACTTAAGGAATTCAAGGATCATCAGTGAAAGCTTTGCTTTGCTGCTTGCGTTTTTATTCAGAGGTGCAATCGGAGTGGGCACAATCGTGGTAACATTGACACTTGGACTTGTAGTACAATTCTTTTATCCGGTTTTCGAAAGAGCGCTCGGAAAAATGCAGGCCCCGAAAGGTCCTGTCATAACAAAATAATAAGCTTACATCCTGCTCTTTGAGCAGGATGTTTTTACCTTCTTAATACTTTAAAATCTCTCCATTCATTTGGCAACAGGGCCAGATATTTAGCCTGCACATACCTGTCATCCATTAAAACAATCATTCCTGTATCGTTCTCAGAGCGGATCAATCTGCCCCCTGCTTGCAAAACCTTGTTCATTCCGGGATAAGTATAGGCATAATCATAGCCGTTTTTTCCCTGCTGATTAAAATATGCTTTCATAATGTTGCGTTCAAACCCTAACTGTGGAAGCCCTACACCCACCACGAAAACACCGTTCAGCCGATCTCCCTGCAAATCAATTCCCTCTGAAAAAATCCCGCCCATGACGGCGAAACCCAACAGAGTACCAGAAGGATTTGGCTGAAATGCATCCAAAAACTCTTCCCTCTCCCCTTCATCCATTCCAGTTTTTTGAATGATTGTATGTACCGGCAGTTCCTCATCGAGCAATCGACGATAGACATCCTCCATATATTGATAGGATGGAAAGAAGATCAAGTAATTGCCCTTCTGTTCCTTTAACATGCTCTTAATAGTACTGACGATAGGTCTGATAGACCCTTCCCGGTCGCGATATCTTGTTGAAATCGGCTGAATGTAAACCTTAGCCTGATCTTTTGAGAAAGGAGAAGGAACGGATAAAATAAAATCTTCCTCTTGATAGCCAAGCATATCCAAATAATAATTAAGAGGCATTAAAGTAGCAGAAAAAAAGATTGATGACTTATATCCTTTTCTGGCCTTGTGCAGAAGATTCGATGGATCGAGGCAAAATAGCTTGATGTTCAGATTATTTCTCTGCTTTTGAATATACGTTACAAACCTTTCATCATACAGTTTGCCTATTCTTACGAAGTTCTGCGCAGCGAAAAATACTTCCAGCAATTCTTCTTCCATATTGTTTCTGTCTTGCCCCAGATAGTCTTCGGCATATTGAACAAATTCCTCAAGAACTTCAAACAGTTCTTCAGGGGGATTTTCTTCTGCGATTTCCTGATTTTCACCACATTTCTTTTTTAATGCAATAAAAATTCCATTAATCTGTTTTGCACTTTTTTGTATCCCTTTATCCTTCCCCTTAAAGCTTCTGCTCAATTGAAGAAAGGCTGATTTCTCAAGCGCGCTTGAATACATCTCCCTTCCGCGGTCCACAAGGTTATGTGCTTCATCGATCAGGAGCGACGTTTTCTTTTTCTCCTCTTCCAGCAATCGCTTCAGCGAGACCTTCTGATCGAAAATATAATTGTAATCACCAATAATAATGTCAGCTGCATATGCAGCATCCAATGAAAATTCAAAAGGGCAGACTTTATGTTTCATCGCATATTTTTCAATTGTCGATCTGGTTATCATGTTCTCCTTTGTCAGGAGGTCAAGTATTGCATTATTGATCCGGTCGTAATATCCATTGGCAAACTCGCAGCTGTCTTTGTGGCATTTGGTTTCTTCCTTAAAGCAAATTTTGTCCTTGGCCGTTATTGTGACCGATTTAAGATTCAATCCTTTATCCCTCATCAGGCTAATGGCCCCTTCTGCAGCCTGACGGGTAATGGTTTTAGCCGTGGCATAGATGATCCTCTGAATATGTCCTTCCCCGATGGCCTTTAATGCTGGAAAAAGGGTGGAAATGGATTTGCCGATGCCTGTAGGTGCGTTGGCAAATAAGTTTTTCCCTTCAGCAATGGTTTTGTATACTGCCCCTGCAAGTTTCCTCTGGCCATTTCGATAAGCCGGAAAGGGAAAAGTCAGTTCCTGAAGACCTGTTATTAAATTCTTTTGATGTCGAACCCTCAATTCTGCGTAAGGAGAATACGATTCGAGAAGATGCACTATAAATTCTTCCAGTTCGCCAAAAGAATAACTGTGCTGAAATCTTTTCACTTCACCTGTTTTAGCATGTACATATGTTAATTGAACTGTCATTTTAGAAATATTATGGTCTTTCGCATACATGAAAGCATAGCATTTAGCCTGAGCCCAATGAACAGGATAAGCAAATTTATCAATTTGTGATAATGGGATAGATACAGACTTAATCTCATCAATAATTCGTTGTCCATTTTGGGTGATAAGCCCGTCACATCTTCCTTCAAGCTGAAAGTCAAGGTGATTGAAAGGTAATCCAGCATGCAGATACACTTCTTTTTGATCTTCTTCCCCATAAAGCTTTTGAATTCTCTGATGAATTCTTGTTCCTTCTGTAAGCGGCACTGCAGAACGGAAGCCTGTTTCAATGCTGCCGCTCTTGTATACATATTCAACCAGCGATCTTACTGATATTTTTATCTTATTATCCATTGAAACGGCCCCTTAATTTCCTATTCACTTATTATAGCACATACGTTCTGAGTAAAAGAAAGATTTGCAAAAGAAGGAAATAACCTTATAAAATTTAAGAAGAAAGAAAATGAGAGGAGTGTGAACGGAACTGTTCATTTCTTGAGCAGCCCCAAAACTTGAAAAAAATTATTTTTTGGTCAATCACTGGAGGATCTTTTATTCTATTGGGTTTTCTCATTTATTTTGCTTCAATGAATTTCATATCAAATAAAGTAATGACAGAAGTTGCCGGCAGCATCACTGAGGATGATCTTGAAATGCTAGCAAGTGATCCGAACGTAGAGGCTCTGCTTGGAAACAGTATGGATGAATTAAAAACTGCAGATCTTCAAAAGACATCATTGCCGATCAAGACAAAAGAAGAGGCTGTAGAGAAGATTTCAGAAAGCTTTTCAATTGATGAAATCCGGCAGAGTGTCTCAAAAGTAAAAGGCGGACTGACTGCTGAAGAGCAAAATGAATTATACAGTCTTTTAACTGAAAGACTGTCGGATGAAGAATTAACTGCTCTGAAAATCATAGCTGTACAGGAAGCAAAGCGGAATCAATAAATAATTCAAAAGAATTTGTGTTATTCGGAGCATTCGGGATATTAGACCAAGCAAGATTCCTTCCTTTTCATACGTTAGTATGGAAGGGAGGGATCTATAATGTATCAATTGGCATTATTATATCTTGCATGTATGCTTGCTGGCTACGGCATGACAATGGTACCTGTTTCTGCAGTTATTACTTCAGGTATTGCCAGCTTCTTCACCATTGTCGGCAGTCTGGCTATGATCATCTTTGGTCTTGCCATTCTTTATCTTGGAGTGAAGGCTTTGTTAGGAAAATAATTTCACTTTGAAAACCACCAGTCCAGAGCGGCTGGTGGTTTCGTTCTTTCTCTATTTAACCTGCACCGTCATTCACCGGGCAGCAGCGGTGCTGAGGCAAGCTCTATTCCGTTCTGATAAAAATTCTCTGCAATGATATGCCTTAGCCGGCTTTCAAATTTCTGCTTGGCTTCAAAGTTTGCAACAGGGACCTCTACCAGAAAGTCCATGGCTTTGCTGCGAAAATCGATAAATCGGATATCAGGTGCAGGTGCGGTTAAGACTCCTTTTATTTTCGGCATTTCCATGTCCACTGCTTCTCTCAGAAGCTTTTCGACTTTCTCAGTATCAGTGCCGTACACTACGCTGATTTGAACCTGGGCAAGCATTTCTGAGCCTGTCCGGTTTTTAATGATCTGTTCAATAAAGTATTGATTCGGCACAATCAGAGTTCCCTCTTTAGCTGTGCGGATGATAGTGGATCTGAGACGGATGCTTTCTATTTTACCGATTTTGTTGTTTATCTCAATTACTTCCCCAATTTCAATCGGACGTTCAAAGAGGATGATAATGCCTGAAATAAAGTTACCGGCAATATTGCGCATGCCGAAACCTATCCCAATACCGAGAACACCCAGTATGGCAGCCGCCGCTGTTAAATCCAGCCCAACCGTTGTCAGGCTGATGGCGAGCGCTGCAATCATGACGGTATAATAGATCATTCTGTTGAATGAATACCCGAGCCCGCGGTCAACTCCATAGAATTCATAAACAGATGTTAATACATATTTGGTGAATACTTTTACGATCCGATTTGCAAGCGAGACTGTCAAAAACGCTATAATTATTAAATATAGCGTTACATCTACTTCACCTGCAGTGAACCAAGTATAAAAAAGCCATTTCACCCTTGAAAAATAAAAAAGGAAAAGAATGATTATTCCATAAAAAGCAGCCCAGTTCACAAGTGAAGAAAACCCCCGCAAGATCCGGTCATTCTGTACCGACTTGCCACTTCTCTTTTTCACCAGTAAGTTAACTGCCCATTTGGCAGCCAGTATCACTCCTGCAAACAATAGAAACATCAGTATTTCCTGCATCGTTACATTCTTAAAAAATAGCATCGGCAGATTCCCTCACCTGTTATATAGTTCATTCTAACCTATTCCTCTTCCATAGATTCTTAAACCGGTGTTTAATACTGTTTAAAAAAAGGAACAGTGAGTAGTAAATACATATATAAGGGTTGGGGTAAATGCATGTGGATCAATAAACCTTTTTTTAAATATGCAGCAGGCACCATTTTCGTGTTAATCATCATTTTCCTCCTTGGGAAAATTGATTACTTTTTATGGCCGATCCGTGCCCTGATTGCAACTATTTTCTTCCCGGTCTTAATTGCCGGTATTTTTTATTATATTCTAAGACCCCTCGTCAGGCTGGCTTCAAGGGTTATGCCTAAAACAGCCAGCATATTGCTTATCTTTGCAGCGGTATTGGGTTTAGGATATTTAGGATTTAATATGCTCGGTGCAACAATCGGCAGCCAGATAGCAGAAATCAGCGAAAGCCTGCCTGCTAAGATGGAGGACTTATCAGATGAAACGGAGAAAGTTGTTGAAGAAAATAATATGGGCACGTTCTCCTATGACCGTGTCAAAAATAAAGTACTGAACTTCCTGGAAACACTTTTATCTGGGGCAGGAGAAAACGTAATGAAGGTGTTTTCTACCATTACAAGCATTGTCACAGTCATCGTCGTTGTACCCTTTATCCTTTTCTACTTTCTCAAGGATGATCATAAGCTCAGGCCTTTTCTTTTAAAATACCTGCCCGACAAACACGAGGAAGAAGGTCGGCGAATTTTGGGCGATATAGACAAAACCTTATTTTCCTATGTAACCGGCCAGTTTATTGTGGCAGTCGTCGATGGCGCGTTGATGTATGCCGGGTATAAGATTATCGGGTTGGACTATGCACTGATATTAGCTGTGTTTGCGATGTTCCTTACTGTGGTTCCTTTTCTTGGTCCTGTGCTCGGGATCATTCCTGCAATATTCATCGGGTTATTGCAGGGACCCGGAATGGTATTAAAAATCATACTGGTACTGATTTCTGTACAGCTTCTTGAAAGCAATCTCGTCTCTCCACATGTGATGGGCAAACGGCTTAACCTCCACCCGCTTACAGTGATTATTATCTTAATGGCTGCAGGATCGATTTATGGCTTTATTGGAATCCTGATTGCTATCCCTTTTTATTCTGTTATAAAAGTTCTGGTAAAAGACTTCAGAAGATTTTACCGATTAAGGACCAGGAAAAGCCTGCTATCCGAAGAGATTTAACAAATGAACTGCCGTTAAGGCAGTTTTTTAGTTATTAGGCATGCGTATGCCAACAAATAACAGTATAATAAGAATTGCGTGAGAATAATTTGAGAGGAGCTTTCGAATGGCATACCCGAATACAAAAGAAACGATCAGCTTATTAAAAGAGATAGTTTCAATTCCAAGTCCTTCCGGAAATACAAATGAAGTGATTACATATGTAGAAAAGTTTTTGAACGAGCTTAATGTGGAAACGATGCGCAACCGGAAAGGCGGGCTTATTGCAACCCTTCCTGGAAAAGACGAAAAAAATCACAGAATGCTGACTGCGCACGTTGATACACTTGGCGCGATTGTTAAGGAAATAAAGCCAAGCGGACGCCTGAAAATTGATTTGATCGGCGGATTTAAATACAACTCGATTGAAGGCGAGTATTGTGAAATCGAAACATCATCTGGCAAAAAATTCACCGGCACGATACTAATGCATCAGACATCTGTTCATGTCTATAAAGATGCAGGGAAAGCTGAAAGAAACCAGGAAAACATGGAAATCCGCCTTGATGAAAAAGTAAAGAGTGCTGAAGAAGTCCGTGAGCTGGGAATCGGCGTCGGAGACTTTGTATCCTTTGATCCGCGTGTGCAGACGACACCTGCTGGCTTCATTAAATCACGCCATCTTGACGATAAGGCTAGTGTCGCAATTCTTCTTCAGCTGATTAAACAGCTGAAAGCCGATAACACTGAGCTGCCGTACACAACGCATTTCCTCATCTCAAATAATGAAGAAATCGGCTATGGCGGCAATTCAAATATCACACCAGAGACAGTTGAATACCTGGCTGTTGATATGGGTGCTATGGGTGATGGCCAATCGACCGATGAGTATACCGTTTCCATTTGTGTGAAGGATGCGAGCGGCCCTTATCACTACGAATTAAGAAAGCATCTCGTGCAGCTTGCCGAGGAAAATGGAATCGTGTACAAACTGGATATTTACCCATTTTACGGTTCTGATGCATCAGCAGCTATCCGCTCCGGCCACGATATCGTTCACGGCTTAATCGGCCCTGGAATTGATTCATCACATGCATTTGAGCGTACACATGAGGATTCAATTGAGAATACGGCCAAACTGCTGTATCACTATGTACAATCCGAAATGATCATTTAGCAAAAAAGAAACTGCACCCATTCATTTGAGTGCAGTTCTTTTATTATCATTCAGCTTCAGGCGGCCTCTTCCCTCTTTGAAGCTCCCAGATAGAAAGACCAAAATCCATTTGAAGATGAGGATAGTCCTTGAATTGTGTCCAATCCCCTCCCCATTCAAACCCAAGGTCCTTTGCTATTTCAACGACCTCCATCCAATCAGCCCGGCTGTTGCCGTTGCCATCATATTTCATATCCCAAATCACCTGGCCATCCACTGACAGCAGGGCGAAATCAATCGCAAGGCCAAAATTATGGTAGGACTCCCCCCCTTTTGCATGGGTAACAATATTCCCCTCAGCAGAGCGGCCTTTTTCATATAAAGCATCCTGTTCTGCTATGCTTCTGAAATCCTGGGTGATGACTGCGTTAATGCCTTTGTCGGCAGCCAGAGCAATAAGTTCATCTTTCTTTTCAGCAACAAGAGGATGAATTGCTGTCGGGGGCGGAACTTCTTTAAAATCCGCCGGTTTTAAATATTGGTAAATGAGCATCGCGAAAATGCTTGCTATTAAGAACGTCAGCAGCAGCCCATTAATTTTTTTTATCAGCATGTCCGATCAATCCTCAAACTTTATTTCCTGCTTAGTATTCTAGAATACTACAAAACAAAAAAGAGAATCCAGAATAATGGATTCTCCCATGCTAAAAAGCGAAGCTTATGTCATTCATAGCCTTAAATGTTACATTTTGTTCTCTGAAATAAACGAATGCTTCAACTGTACATGTTCCCTTTTCCAATTTATCAAAATTTAAATGAAATTGATAAATGCCATTATATTCTTCAGGATCAATGGATAAGGTGTCAATTGGCCTGATCCAAAACTCTCCTTTCTCATAACCTTGCTGAAGCCATTCGTCATTAGCATATTGCCAGCCCTGGGCTCCTTCTGTTCCCTGAACTGCCAATACTTCCACCATCTCCGGCGGGAGGATCTGTCCGCCAATCTCTATCTGAGCCGGAGGGTCAACCCTAAGGCAGACAATCGGATTATGAAGCTCAGCCGTACCCGTATTTTTAATGACGAGGTCTGTAATTAAGGTGTATTTTTCATTATTGGAATGCGGGCGAATCGTATAATTAAAGTAAGCCTCTCCCTCAGCTTTAACCTGTGGCTTCACCTCAGCCGGACGAGTGTCTGGAGCTCTTTTCTGCTGCCGATTCTTTTTCTTCTCAGGCGCCCCGCTGCCGAAGAGCTCAACTACGGTTTCAAGCCCCACCCAGTTCAGGAGCTCACTGCTGCCGATACAATGTTCCAGAATAGAAGCCTGCAGCTGAATTAGGAATTCTTCTAAACCAGTATAATTAACTGGGATTTCACAGGATATTGAAGCCCTGCCTTTATGCTGTGCTCCAGCTGTTTTAAAAAAGACATATGGCCGGCTTGAAATTTTCCTCCTGCAATGCTTCTGAATAACTGCAATGATATCTGAATTTTTACATGTAATCACAATGTTATCGCTGTTAGTGAATTCCAAATGAACATGGAAGGTATCCTCTTCGTGCTTCTGCTGGTCAATTTCAGTTTTAAGTACCATTCCTGAATTCTTCAGCAGTTCCTTCATCATAAATAAGGTTTCCTGCAGCACATCTGAATCTTCCCCTCCTTCCATTGTGAGAAGAAGAGTTTGATTTTTTTGAGGGTAGTCAATATATAGTGTTTTTTCTTCCCTTGACCAAGTCGTGTCCAGTCCATGTCTGGAACAATATAAAAGCAATGACGGCAAAGAGGAAAAATCAGTGGTTCCTTTTTCTTTACCCAGGTACGATACATTCACTTTCATTGATATCACCTTTTTCCGTATTTTCATTCCTTTCTCATTGTATGAGTTCAGATAGGATGGATATGACAAAACAACCCTTTACCTGCCGCCGTTACCTTGATGTCTGAGCAATCATATGATATTCAAACAATGGGTTACAGGTCTTTATGGCTTAGCAAATAGGTCGCGTTTCAATAAACCTGAAAAGAGAAGAATCATTCGGGAAAAAGTAATAACGGTCAACTGAAATGTTGACCGTTTCTCGGAAGCAAATGGTTAAAGCTGGACCGACAGGTTAATCTACAAGGATTATCTTAACCGGAAAGGCTTTGCCCTGTTTTATTCTATAGCATTTTACTATTGGCTTTTTCTTAGCATAAGAAATAATAAAGTAAGCTTTATCCGGATATGCAAAGCGAATGTCATCTCTTGAAGGAACAGGCGGAGCTGTAGGATGTGAATGGTAAATGCCTACTAAGAATTCTTTCTTTTCTTCCATTTTGGTTAGGAGCAATGAAAGCTGTTCTTCATTTATCTCAAAAGAGTTCTTCTTTCGCTTATTGTTTATCGCCTTCCAAATTGTTTTTATCATTTCCCCTGAACCTGATAATAACCCGCATGCTTCAAAAGGTAATTCTTTTTCTCCATGAGCGAGCATTTCAGAATAAACATTTCTGGATAACCGGATGGGTTCGCCTCTGATGCCTGATAAATTATCTGCCGCAGCATCTTTTATATTGGGGTTGAACTGGTCTGGCAGCCGCTTTTTTCTTCCTTCCACTGCCGACAGCCACTGACTTTGATTTTTTATACATTTCCTGAATTTCCTGACGTTTCATTATATACACTCCTTGTTTATTTACTCATTGTTTTTTTGAATATTTAAAAGGGTCAAACATGGTCGTGGCTGATTGAGGTGGAATTGGCAGAGACCCATGCCTGTCAAAATCTTGATTTCTTTGCTTTTCTATTTTTCTATTCTGCTGCTTTGATTTTTGCACTTGAGAAGGTCGCTGCGTTTTAACTTCTTTCACTTTAGTTGTTTTTTCTGAATATTCTATTTTATCCATCAGATCCTGCTCTTTTAATTTTAATTCCTGCAGCTCAATTTCTAATTTTCGGATCATTTTTTCATTTTTTATGTCTTTTTCCTTGTATTGAGTCAGCATTTGGTTAAGCTCTACAGACTCGGCCTTATATTTTTTTTCCACCTCAATAAATTGCCGGTAAATGTCATTTAGTTCCTTTACACTGTTTCTAAATTCATTTTCCGAATGTTCCTTTTCCAATAATCGATCATGAACCTCTTCAAACGTGCCTTTATAATGCACAAGTTCGTCTCTCAATTGAGAAATAACTTCTTGCAGCTCTGTGAGTTTCGCCTTATACTGTTCTTCCTTTTCCCTGCTGAAAAATAACCAGCCCATTTTTTTCAACCACCTTCCTATGATATTCATATTCAGCTCCAACTCTTCTTGTCTGTGTGTTAAACCAGCATTCTCAATTTGATTGAGTAATTTTTCTATGTGTTCAATGGCATTTTGTGTAACTGCTTTAAGATCATAAAAGTCTGCTATCCAGCAAAATACTTCTTCCATTGATAGTTTATGTGCGATATTATGTTCTTTATCTTTATTAATATTTTGATTAGAGATAGGTCCATTAGCTGACTCTTCTATCATTTCCTGTAAATGTTCAATATGGAGAGCATACTGATAAAGATCAAGTTGCTCTGATTTTATTTTTTTTATATCAAGATCTTTCTCAAATACCATCTCCTTTAACCTGGCTTCCCTTTTGAGAGCTGTTTGTTTCATTCGTATGATTTCATTTTTAAGAGATCTAAATGCAGGGGAATAACCGGAAAATAATGCTTCATCAGCTATGCATCTCAAAGCTTTTCGATCGTCTCTTATCCCTTCAAGCATGCCTTTTAAGGTACTAATATCCTCTTTGACATTGATTATTTGATATTTCAAAGGATTATTAACCGGCATCTCTCTCACCTCAATTCTGTTATATTTATGTACGGTACAATTTAAATTATAAAAAGGAGGGGAGAAGTTACTCCCCTCCTGAAAAGATTAGTCATCCAGGTTATCTAATAGGTCAGCAAATGTGTCGCACTCTTCAAAGTTTACTGCAGCGTCAACAATTCCGCTGTCAAATACTATAGCATTAGTGTTGATGTCTCTAAGGACCAGACGGAAACTTTCTCCATCTAGTGAATCATCGTCATTAATTGTCAGATCAAATACGAATCTCTCAATGTCTCCATCCCAATCTCTATTACCTGTACCAGAAACAGTTAGTGAATCGTCACCACATACCGGCTGGTTGAAAGTAAGAGGACTGAAAGTGAAGCTGTAGTCTGGCTGTGTTGGTGTTGGAGCAGGTCCATCAAACTCAGTGTCAGTGAAGGAGTAAGTGAACGTACTATCACCAAGTGAGCACTCCTGACAGATTTCTGCACGGATACTGGAAGTACCTGTTACATCTACTCCTCCGATATCTGCTATAGTATCAGCACCTCTTGTAATAGCCGTAGCCTGGCACTCACAGTTTGCTACTGGGAATAACCCCGGACATTGCGGCGGGAATTCAAGCAGGTTTAGGTCACACTGAACCCTTGGTTTTGGCACAGGAATATTATTTGGACGCGGGAAGCAGAATTTTGCTAGAACTTCAAGTTTAACAGGGTAGTGTACTTGAACGTCTTTACATAATACAACTCTCACTGGAATCATTGGTCCGAATGGATCTGGACCCATTAGCGGAGCTCCGTAAGTCTGGCAGATTACCTGGTAAGCTCTTAAGCGAATATTAGCTTCTGTAATACCTGTTGGTACGCACAGCATGATTTCATCAGTGAATTGAGTGCGGACAGTGAATGTGCATACTGATGCACCGTTTACCAGGATCGTTACTTCTACAGGAACTGTCCAGACGATTAATACTCGACCAGGGTTTCCGTGTTCCAGAATTGTTGCATTAGATTGGACATTGTCTACAGAAGCCGAACACTGTACATCAACTCTTTGCCCTGCAGCCAAGGCAGCAGCGACGGCAGCTCGGCAATCCTCGTCAGGTATGAAATTCTTGTTTTCATATTTGTTGGCAAAGAATACCCAGTCATACACCTTCTCGACAAAGATACATTCTGGAGCTAAATCATTTGGATCAATCGGAATCGGCGTTGGTGTAGGAGTCGGCTGAGAACCTTTAATCATTTTACGCTTATTCTTCATGTTTTCCTTCCTTTCTTTCTAATGAGTATTTTTATCACACTATATCCTATGGAAAGAAACCAGTTTTGGTATAGAACAAGTACCTATTTTTATAAAAAAAGAACCTATTTTTAAAAAGTAGTATAATAGTCTATTTTTTTATAAATGGGTTCTCTATAGGGTAAATGCCATTGTCCTTTCTTTACACACGGCATATAGTAGAAGTAAGAAAGGTTAATGATTTAAATCTTTCCTTTCGCTTCACTATTAAATGAATAGGGATATTTCTGCTAGTTTAATAATAAATGTCAACTAAAAGTCTATTTTCTATAGTACCGGATCCTCGAAAGGCGTTTCAGTGTAATATACGAATTTCCACCCGATTTTCTATGAGTATTTGACGAACGGATTTTTATCACACGAATAGGATCATTGCAATGATAACCTTATAATTTATATCTTTAGACATGAGGGCCCTCATGTCTTTTTTAATTCAAAGAAACTTTAAGGGCTATTTACATAAAATGAGATAAATGCTTTTCTGAAAGGAGAATGAAAATGCTTCGCAACCATACTCCCGATAAAGAAATTCAGCTGCAGCAAAAAATCATCCACCTTAAATCCGAATTAGCAAAGTACCAGTCCATACTCAGTCCAGAATATGAAAAAGACCAGTCAGAGAGAATTAATGAAATGCATGATCAAAATCTGGAGCTAATCAGAAAAAATGATACTTTAAGAAAGAAATTGGCTATATTGACCGAAGAAAACATAAAACAAAAATCATATATGCATATTATGCAGGACTCTCTTTACAGGACCACCAGTAAGAAAAATAAAGGTGACGTTTTAGTCATTAATGAAGATAAGGATTTAATCAACAGCTTATTTAACCGCGTTTATGATCTGGAAGTTACGTTTTGGGAAATGCACTGTAAATTAGAGGAGTTGTATAAGGAAAATGAACAATTAATCCAATTAAATGATAGACCACAAATAAAAGAGGTTTCTCAAACTTTAAATAAGACTGGCACCTTTGACAATTTGCAGGGTTTACAGGAAAAAATTCTTCAGGAAGAGTTATTAACCGCAGCAAGATATAAAAACTCTGCTGAATCTGCAATGGAGGAATTAAGAAAAGAAATTAAAGCATATAATGAAGGAAATGTAATTTACCCAAATGAAACTGAAAGAAATGAAGATAAAAAAACGCTAGATCATTTTATTACAGAATTCGGAAAAAAAGACGCCGAGCTGGAGAAGGCATTGGAAATCTTAAAAAAATTGGAAATGAAAGTTGTATCGATTGAAAATAAAATCAGCAATGAGTAATAAGAAGACACGCCTCCAGCATGAAGGCGTGTTTTCTTTAATAACGCAGTCTAAATTTTAGTTTCAAAAATGAGGACAAGGGTATATAAAAACCAAACAGCATTTAGGAGGAGTTACTTATGAACAGAGACCAGACAAATGGAAATGCAGATCAATTAAAAGGCGAATTAAAAAAGCAATACGGCAAACTGACCAATAATGAATCCAAAGAAGCTGAAGGAAACATGGATAAAGTAAAGGGACAGGCACAGGAAAAATGGGGAGATGCAAAGGAAGCTCTGTCAAAGACATTCAATGACCGAAGAGATTAATTAAAAAAGTACTCAGCGCCCCTGTGGTGCTGAGTACTTTTTACTGATTAAAAAGTTGTTTTTGCCCCTAAATAACGAGGCTTCCAATAGGAATTGTTCATGTCGCTGATCTCAACACCGCGTGAAGAACCGGCATGAATGAACTTGTAATTGCCAAGATAAATTCCGGCATGGGATGGGCCGGATTTGTAAGTTTCAAAGAATACCAAATCCCCGACTCTTGGTGATGCAACATGTTTTGTCGCACTCCAAATGGATGCTACAGTCCGTGGAATAGAGATTCCTACTTTACCATATACATAGTTCAGGTAGCCGCTGCAGTCGAATCCTGCAGGTGTGCTTCCTGCCCATTCGTAAGGTGAGCCAATATATTTCTTTGCTTCTTCAACCAGCTCATTCACCTTTGAAGTTGATTGGGATGCTACCTGTGATTCTTCCGGCTTGCTTGCAGCAGCACCAGATACCTTCAATGTCTGGCCGGCATAAATTAAATCTGTAGATAGGCTGTTCATTGCCTTTAATTGTGAAACCGATAAGTTATGGCGAGATGCAATTCCGGAAAGAGTGTCTCCTCTTTGGATGGTGTAAGTTCCAGTGCCTGCAGGAGCAGAAGGTGCAGCGGATTGAGCAGAACCTTTAACTTGCAGCTTTTGCCCTGGATGTATTATGTCACTGCTGATTCCATTCAGACTCTTAAGTGTACTGACAGAAAGGCCGTGATCTTTTGCAATTCCCCATAAAGTATCGCCAGATTTCACTGTGTAGCTGACTGCAGCGCTTTGCGGCCCGCTTGTTGAACCGTTATGGCTGTGCGGTGCCAGCAGATTCAGGGCTTGTCCTTTATATATTAACGAACCTGAAAGGCTATTCCAAGTCTTTAACTCTTCAATTGAAAGATTGTTAGAGCGTGAGATTCCCCATAATGTGTCACCAGACTGAACGATATATTTATTTTCATGAGCACTTGCTTCTCCATTGAACGGTGTAATCAAAAAACCAGCTGTCGCAGCCATTGTAAGTAGTTGTTTCTTCAAGTTGTACACTCCTTAAATTTCTTTGACATCCTAATATTAGTAATAATTCTAGTAAAATCCTATCTAAAAATAATGGTGTTTCTGGGTATATTTATAATAAATTCATATATTTTCCTTATATGAGCAATTAATAGATATATTATCCTAATTTATCAGGTTATCATTTCTATTTCATGACAATAATCAGGATATTCTTCACATTAATATCGAAAATTCTAAATTAAATTATTTCTTCACAAATTAAAAGGCCAGCTCCCAGGCTGACCTTCTAAACACCTTATTTACTCACAGTCTGCTATAAAAGATTGCGGAGATGACTGCGCACGCCACGGCACGATGGTTTCAAACCGGGTCGCTGTTCCGTCTGTTGCAAGAATTTGCCACTCAGCCACTTTACTGACCGGATCAAGTGTCACCGTTATGGTAACTTCAAAGTCTCTGAACGGACCATTGTTTAATCTTCCTCGGATGGTGCCTACCACGGTTGCTCTTCTGAAATTATCTCCACATGAAATGAAACGTCTTCTTCCCTGGGTGAAGTTATATACATCCCCGTTGCTGGCGTTAAAGATGAAGTTAAAATTATCGTTTGCTGGATTACAGCGATCATTCTGGCTTGCTCCGCATTGAGCCACATTAATATTCATTTGTCCAACTAAATCGGTCGGTACACCGAAACGGGTAACCCGAATCCTTGCACCTGGCTGGGCACCGCCTTGAGTATTGAGATTAAATTTACAAGGACACTCTGAAGGAGGACAATTCACATTAATGATTCGTGTTTCCGAATGGAATTCCTGGCCGACTACTTCAGCTCTCGCTCTGATTGTTCTTGTGCCTGTCGCTCCTTCTGACGGAAGGATACGGGAACTGAAACTTCCATCCGGGCCGGTAATCGCAGGATTCTCAATAAAGAAAACATCCTGAGCTCCAGAGATAATATCAATAAATACCGCAAAGTTAGGAAGACCATCTCCTTCACAGGTTAAGCGGCCTGTGAGCAGTGCGCCGTCACATCCTATTACACCTCCCGGGATATTCAACGTTAAGAGAGGATTCTCACACTCGATACATCCTGCTCTGAGCCTATTGGTGTTTGATATAATATCTCCATTAACCTCAGCTGTAGCTGTGTATTCCAATCCTTCTGTCTGCGGAGTCGGAAAACGCACTCTTACTATGCTTGAGAAAACTCCGTTTGCATCTGTTACAGGATTCAGATCAGCAAAAATTAAAGGACTGCCTGCGGGTGTAGATAAAGTAACTGTAATGCCAGGCTGCGGCTCGTTTTGTCCGCAGAGAACCCTGCCTGTGATTAATGCTTCACAGCTGATCGGCCCCGGGTTATTTAGCTCTATCCGGCAGCCTGGACAATCAACGGATACAATACGGGCAGGAGATTCAATAGGGATTCCTTCAACCGTAGTAAAGGCTGTAACAGTCACATTGCCAACTGCTCCGAAGCCAGGCGTTATTCGTGTAGAATAGAATCCTAAAGCATCTGTAACATCCGGAAGAACGGTTACAGGACCTGCAGACGATTCCACCCTAAAGAATACAGTCACATTCTCAATGCCTTCTCCATCACAAGTGACTCTTCCAGTAATAGGTGCTCCATTACAAGTGACAGTATCAGCAGGTGTGATTATCGTCAATAAAGGATTTCTGCATTCCACACACCCTGCCCTCGTAAACTCTGTATCCTCAACAAATCTTCCATTCACAATTGCTGATGCATTAATCTCTACATCCTGTATCTCTGTACCTACCCGAATGGTTACAGAAGTTTCAAAGATGCCATCCACATCGGTTCTGGGATTATCATCAGCGAACTGAAGTATAGAAGATCCTCTTAAATTAACAATCGTGTTGGGAACAGGTAAACCATTACACGCGCCCTCTTATTAGCCCGGAACAGCTGATTTGGCCAGGATTAAAGAGATCAATAGCAGGATTGACACAGGTATGGCAATTCAGTTCCACCGATTGAGAATCTGTTTCGACTGTCGTTCCTCCAACCGTAGCCCTTGCGCGTATGGTAACCGTTTCGGTTATTCCAAAAACCGGTGCAAAATCAACCGAGTACACACCATTGGCATTTGTTGTTGTAGGATTTTCATCGAGAATAATGCTTCTCGGATCTGATACAATAAAAGAAACCGACGCATTCGGAACAGGTACATTATCGCACGTAACCACTCCTGTTAATTGCCCGCCGGAACAGCCAACAACCTCCTGAGGAGTAATAAGTGTTATCCGAGGATTTCTGCATGCAATACAGCCGGCACTGGTGGTTATTGAATCTGATATTTCAATTCCATTAACAGTTGCTGAAGCGGATATTATTACACCTTGCTGTATTGGAGTATTTCTTGCTACGGTGGCGGTTGTTGTAAATCTTCCTCTTTCATCTGTTACAAGGGTGTCATCCTCGAAAATAACGCCGGCAAAAGAGCTGGTTAGCTGCACAGTCACACCTGAGACCGGCACCAAATCACAAATGACTCGTCCTGTAATCGCGGCTTCACAGCTTATATGTCCTGGATTATCAAGTATTATGGAGGGATTTGTACATAAACTCGGAGGGAATAAACCTGGACAGCCATTTGGGGGCCGCTGTATCCGGCAGACAATTTCCCCTTTTTTTCTCCTTCCTTTCATATCTTTCACCTCAATATAGTTAAGTCCCTACTAATGTATGGGATTACCAGTAAACTGAGTCGGCCATTACCTAACATTTAGATAATTTCTATAGATATTGTCACAGTAAAAGAGCACAGGATATATTATCCGTGTGCTCTTTTTATGAATTACACCCATATTCTCTTATTTTCTGTTCTCCGTGTCATTCCCAAAGAATCAAGTTTTTCAAGAAAAGGAATCATATACTTTCTGGAAAGACCCAATACTTCCTTTGCATGGCCCACTTCAAATTCAGCAGCTGTGCTCTTTTTCAGTTCTTCTACTGCTGCTCTGAAATGATCACCGTGCCAATAGTTTTGTGCATCCAGCGGTACGAGGATTTCCTGGTCTTCTAAATATCGTTTTAAATCCCCTTTAAGATTCTCAGGGATCCCGGCAGAAGCATAATATTCATCAAACGGCTTTACTTTATAGCCATCTTTTTTTAATTCAGCAAGAAGATTATCCGTGCGTTTTTGCCAGCTTTTCGGTACATGAGGATGAAAACCTTTATTCTGTAAAAACTGTCCTTTTCGTTGGAATGCCTTTTTTTCAATTCCTGAATTTAAAACAAATTCAACCAGCATTTTTGGGTATTTATTTTGCATTGCCTGCAGCAGTTCTGCTTTATTGGCCCCTTGCTTCATTGGATTTTCCAGATGGAACTCATTGAGGCGGTCAGCTATTTCTTCCTCTATTGCCTCATGGATGGCTGCTAAAGTGAATTCCTTGCTGGTGATGCCGAGGAAATCTTCTTCATTAAGAATTTTTTGAACCGTCAATTCATCAAGTGAAGTCTTTGCTGTAATCTCTGAAAGAGAAAGGACTTTCTCTTCTGACAGCGCCGCTTTTATGCGATCTTTCGGTGTCCCTTCTTTTTTCCTGCTTAGATCCTCAATGGTTTTTTGGCCGAACCGGTACTTTTCTCCATTGGGGTCGATAACCCAGCCCCCGCCGATGGTCTCCTGGGGACTTGGCCGTCTTAAAATGAACCGGTCTCCCCTTTTGGCGACCACTTCCTCTTCTAAACGCAGCTGACAGAGAATTTCTCCTTCTGCATTTAATAATTCATTACGGTCAAAAAAGACGATTTTACCCATGACTTCTGCCGTACCAATATGGCATTTAATCGGCATTCTCTGTTTGACGATATGCTCTAAATCCCCTACCATTCTTACAGCTACATCAATGGTTTTAGTGACGCTGAAATGCTCAGACGATACGAGGACTTCGCCCCGCTCTATATCCTCCTTCGAAACACCCGAAAGGTTGATCGCTGCCCTTTGTCCTGCAAATGCCGCTTTTGCAGACTGATGATGCACCTGCAGCTGTCGTGCCCTGGTCTCGATGCCATTTGGCATGATTTTCAGCAGCTGCCCTTCTTCGATTTTCCCTTCATAAACAGTACCTCTGACTACGGTTCCCTGCCCTTTCACTGTGAATACCTGATCAATAGGCAGACGGAAAGCGCCTTTTGCATCCCGTGTATCCTGATCTTTCAAGGTATGGATTATCAGCTGCTTTAACTCTTCAATTCCTTTTCCTGAAAGGCTGTCTGTTAAAATAAATGGAACATCTTCAAAAACAGTTCCTTTAAGCTCCTCAAGAATTTCTTCTTTTACAAGATCGGCAAACTCTTCATCGACACGATCAATTTTTGTTATGGCGACAATGCCATTTCTTATCCCCAGAAAATCGAGAATTTCCAGGTGCTCTCTTGTTTGCGGCATTACTCCTTCATCAGCTGCGACAGCCAGGATGACTAAGTCTATCCCGGCAACTCCGGCAATCATCTGTCTGATAAAGCGTTCATGGCCTGGTACATCCACTACTGATATTTGAATTTCATCATCTTCATGTAAAGGGGCAAATCCCAGTTCTATAGATATCTGCCTTTCTTTTTCTTCTTTAAGTCTATCTGTATCCACATTGGTTAATGCTTTCGTCAATGTCGTTTTTCCATGATCAATATGGCCAGCCATACCGATTGTAAAGTATCTCTTCATCAATCTGCCACCTGCTTCTATTGCGTTCTTTTTCAACTTTATCCTGAAAAATAGAATCTTTCATTCTTCTGGTTTTATAATGACAGCATCGCACCTAATGCTCCACAATAAGCTCCTTCTTCAATAAAGACAGGGTCTTTGCCAACCATGACGGTATACTTCTTTATAAGGTGCTTTAAAGGGGTATTGTTCCGAAGCGTGCTTCCTATATAAATTATATCGTCAATTTGATGATGAACTGCTGCCTGAGTGCTTAGAAGTACAATTGTTTCCGCGATCATGTTAGTTAAACTGGCAGCTTTGTCCTCCTTGCTTATTTGACCATCCTTCATCTTCCCAAAATTGCTGGCAGTCAGGCTTCCATCTATTGGCGGATCGAATGGTGAATAAATATCTTTGACCATTATATCTGTATTCTCTGCTTTCCCGCTGCCAGCCAGCGAAACGAGACTGGAGAAATCCTTTTCACCAGTCAGTAACCGTCCAAGTCCCATCAATGTGCCCCCGCCGATGCCGCTTCCGGAAACCCTTAAGATTTTCCCGTCTCTGTTCAGGCAAATCGATGTCCCTGTGCCTATAATACTTAAGATGAAATTCTCATTGGATAATCCATCTTGCTTCAGCAAATAGGATGCACCTATACCGGAAGACTCAAATTCAGGAAAGAGCAGGGCATTTTGAAAAAACTCTTTTTTAAGGTATTCGGCCTTCCCACCTGTCAAGGCAACTTCGGCATCAGCAGCAGTCATCTTAAGCCAATTCATAGAACTGTCTAGCTCATCAATCCGATAGCTCTTATAATGGATTTGTCCTTGTTCTTCAAATGCCATCTTCAGCAAAGAACCTCCGGCATCAATCCCTATTTTTACAGGTTTCATGCAGATTCCGCCTTTCCAGCTTTATTTTTGCCAATCATTTTAAATGGAAGCAATAGCAATAAAAACAGGAATACTGCCGCTATCTCCAGTGTCAGTATATAGTAAGGATACGGACCGAAGTAATCTAATAATGAAGCATTTTCCGGCTTATGGGACAGGAACATATAGTTTCCTCCTGTCAGTTTGTTAGCGAAAAATGCCGCACCAGCGCAGATATTCAAAAAGATAAAGGAATGAAGCATACCTTTTCCTGTTGGCCTGTATTGATGCACGAACACAAAATAAAGACTTGTCCAAATGATCAGATTATGAGTAATAAAAAATTGGAAATAACGAAAATGGGGAAAGCCTAAAAACAATTCTGGAGTCAGGATAGCCATTAAAGCGCCAGTAACTCCTAAATAATAGACTAACTGGAAGACGGCACTGGATTTCGTTGCTAATAATATCAAGCAAAGAACTAAGCTTATGGAGCAGAGCTGCAGCGGCAGAGTAAAAGAGATTTCCCAATAGCCGCCAAGATAAAGCCAAAGATGGTAAAGCAGTTCCAAAGTAAAAAGAAGCATAAACAAATACAGCCTGAATTTCTGATCAAGCCGGAAAAGTCCTTTTCTGAAAATAAATAAAAGTGCGGCTGCTGCTGCAAATAACACAATCATGGCAATATGAGATGCGGAAAAAACCAAAAAAGGGAAAGCATTATAATCATGAGAAAATACTCCTGACAAACTACCCTCTCCCTTCTGTGGGGAAGACTGCTCTCCGTGCAAGGAGGATTCAGTCTCCATTTATTTTATTTATTAAACCATAGGGGGTCATCATTTTCTGCTTCCCCATTATAGTTAATCAAAACCTCTTCACCTGCTTTAATATCTTTATAGGCGAAAAAATCAAATGTATGGTTGTCAAAGTTAATATCATATACTGCATTTGGCTGGTAGGAATGGTTGAAAAGCATTCCATAGCCTAATAAAAGGGCACTGTGATTTTTCCCGTATTCAAATGCATAATCTGCCAGAGCTGTTTTTTCAATATGCTGATGTTCATTATTTGGATACGGAAGCACCGGAGCCTCATGAATCAGTTCACCCTTCTTAATATCGCGAGTAGCAAAGACTCCTCTATTATGTTCGCCATCGCTTACTGCTGATGTTTTAATTTCAATCATTTCGTTACCTGCACATTCCCGTCATTGACGTTTATTATTAATTTTCAGCGAGCCTAAACTCGCCAAATTCCAATTTCTTTGTTGTCTCAAGCTGAATCACTTCAGGAGAGTCCAGCTGAATCCTCTTAGAAAATAGAGGACCGTCATACACAAATGTATGATATTCACCTGATTCACCCATTGGACAAACAGGTTCAGCTTCGATTCTGCTTACAAATTCATGATCAAGTTCTTTGCCGAGCCACGAGTCGTCCAACACATCTTCCCTGACACGTATGACTTTGGCTTTATAGCCTGAAACCACAAAGGCACTTAAAGCCTTAAAACTATCTTTCTCCTCCATCCATAGAGGATATACCGCATCCAATCCTGCTTCAGCCGCTGTTTTTTCTCCCCATTCACGGTGTCCATCCAAGTAAAGATCCCCATATGCAATGCCTGTAATCCCATAGGTATCTTTTATTTTTCTTAAATCACTCACAAAACGTTCAGAGTAATCTTCAAAGGTACAATAAATAAACTCTGCAGGTATGGATAAACTTTTAGCCTGAAGCTGGATTAATTCCTTTTTTTCCCCATGCCCAAAGGTTCTGCCAATTTCCTGCGGAACCGTTGTCAGAAGACATGCAACCTCGTACCCCTGTTTTACCAGCACATCCAGAGCCAGACAGCTGTCTTTGCCGCCGCTCCATGATAAAACGACTTTCTTCCTCAACAGTCATCACCAACTTTAATAGTATGGGAAAAAGGATAGGAGGTCTATCCTTTTTCTTCTGAATCCTAATTTAAAAATTGAAACTGTGTACGGCTTCCTGTCTGGCTTGCAGTAACTTCCAGACGCACATCTATCCTTTCCTTCAGCTCAGGAACATGAGAGATGATGCCTACAAGCCTTCCGCTGCTCTGAATTTCGATCAAAGCTTCTATTGCCTGATCCAATGATTCGGGATCGAGTGTCCCAAATCCTTCATCAATGAACATCGTCTCAAGAGACACGCCTCCTGCGTATTGCTGCACCACATCTGCCAGACCAAGAGCAAGTGCAAGCGCGGCTTTAAAGCTTTCCCCGCCGGATAAAGTTTTAACATGCCTTTCCTGCCCAGTGTATTGATCAAACACAAGCAATTCCAGGCCGCTTTGTGCGTTGCCCTTTGAGCGGTCTGTTTTTCGAAGCAGCATATATCTCCCGCTGGTCATCTTCGATAAGCGTCCGTTGGCTTCCCTCAGTATATCATCTAAAAATGCCGCCAGGACAAAACGTTCAAAAGTAATACGGTAAGTGTTCTGCCCTTTGGAAATTTCATATAAGTGTCCGATTACTTTATACCTTTCCTCAAGGGTCTTCATATTTTCATTTATTTCTTTGACTTTTTGCAATGTCTCTTCATTTTGCTTTTTCTTCATAAACAGATTTGTATATTGTTCCTGCAGCTGTTTCAATTGATCATCCGTTTCCTGCAATAA
Organism: Bacillus sp. 7894-2; assembly: GCF_002272225.1. Taxonomy (NCBI): domain Bacteria; kingdom Bacillati; phylum Bacillota; class Bacilli; order Caryophanales; family Bacillaceae; genus Bacillus; species Bacillus sp. 7894-2. The sequence continues at coordinate 60,687 of NZ_NPDG01000007.1, read as the reverse complement.
TAGCTGCAAGCTTTCCAGGTCAGGTTTTTCAATCCCTTCTAAGAGTCCCGCCAGTTCAGCGTATCTGTCATTAATAGAACGGACTTCTTCCCGATATTCCCGAAGTTCACCTTCAAGCTGACTGATTTGTTCTACTGATTTTTTGGCATCCCGGTATTCTCCGTAGACTTCAAAACCCTGGTCCTTCATCCGCTGTACAAAATTCCTCCTTTCTGCTGCAAGCTTTTGCTCGATTTTAACAGCCTGCTTTTGAAGTGTCTCGAGCTTTGCCTGCTCTGCCATATGAACCGACTTTGCATCTTGATAAATCTGCTGGGCAGTTTCCAGCTGCCTTTGCATAATTTCAAGTTTTTCAGCCGCTCTTTTAAAACTTGATTCGTAAGCTTGAACAGACCGCAGGTTTTCAGGAATTGTGTCCGTCATCCTCGCTAAGTTGCTTCTCTTTTCCGCATGCATAACGGCAGCGTCATTTATTTGGCTTTGCAGAAGGTCAATTTCTGCAGCCAGAGATTCTTTCATCTCCTGTGAATTTTCTAACTCTGCAGTACAGTTTTCCAGCCTTAAAGATTTCTTCTTCAGCTCTGCATCAAGTGTCAGCAAATCCTTTTTTTGATCGGCAAGTGTATTTTTCAGCACAAGCAGACTTTCAGGTTTAAAATCAGGACGGTACTTCTGTATTTGGGCTGTTAATTCCGCTAATCCACTTTCACTGGAATTCAGTTGTGACCGAGCTTCATAAAATGCAGACTCTGCTTTCGCTTTCTCTGCTTCCATTTCAGCAGCCTGTTTTTTTGCTTCCTTCAGATCTTTTTCATCAGGAATATCTTGAGGAGAGACAGCTGGATTTGGATGGTGGTCTGAGCCGCAGACTGGACATGCCTCTCCGTTTTGAAGCCTTTCAGCCAAGATTGATGCCTGCCCATGAAGCCATTTGCCCTCCAGTTCAACTACAAGCATTTTGGCGTCAGTGAGCCTGGACGAAGTCTGCTCGAAATAACTTTTTTTCTTGCTGAAAGCATTCTGTGATGAGAGATGCTCTTTATGAAGCTCTTCATATCTATGAAGCCGTTCTATTTCGTCTGATAGTTTCTCCAGGTTTCGTTCATTCTCAAACTGTGCGAGCCTGCTCTTTTCAATGTCCTGTTTTTCTGCAGCAAGTGTTTTTATTTGCAGATCAGTGTTTAGGAGGGCTTCATCTTTCTGTTTTTTTTGAAGCCTGAGGTTTTCAAGATTTTTTTCAAGAGAACGGACAAGCTTTTCCACTTTTGCATACGAGAGAATATCTTCTTTCATACTTTGCAGGTGATTAACCTGTTCGGCAGCTTGTTTTCTTTCTTCCTCCCTGTTCTTTTCAGACTCCCATTTTTCCAGCTTTTCTTTTAGCAGAGATTCAAGAGTGCCTATTTTTTTCTGAAGTTCCTCAATATCGGCATGTGCCGCATCCAGATCCTTCTTCAGTTCATGGCAGAGCTGCTCCTGTTGACTAAGCAGGGCTGCTTTCTGGGCGAGAGCAATGGCATTCTCTTTGACAGTATATTGGTCTTTCAGTTCTTCAAGCTCTTCTTTCCGTTGCTTAAGCTCTTCTTTCGTCTTCAGCTGTTTAAGCACCATTTCAGCTTCATAGAGCTTTTGCTGAAGATGATCTCTCTTTTCCTTCTTTTTCCTGCCAGCTTCTGTCAGCTCAGCAAGACCTTCTGCCATCTCCTTAATTTCCTCTGTAAGAAGCGGCATGAGCAGTGTGTCATTGACACTTCCTGCTTCGAGGTATGATTTCAGCTCCCCGCTGTAAACAGCCTGCACATGATTAAAATACTGATCTCTCAATTTAATCTGTTCTTCTACCGTTCTTTTTAATTCAGTTGCATCTTCTTTAAGTTTTTCTTCGATGCGCTTGTATATTTGAGTATGAAATAACCGCTGCAGAATGATTTCCTTATCCTTGCTTTCAGAAGTCAGGAGCTTTCGGAACTCTCCCTGGGGAATCATCAGAATTTGCCTGAACTGATTGCTGTCAATGATCATAATTTCTTTTATCTTTTCATCAACATCCCTGACATTTGAAGCCAGGAGCTTTTGCTCTCCATTTTCATCATATATATACAGTTCTGCTTTTGCACTCACTGTTGTTGTTCCATCGCCCCGCTCTTTTTTCTTTTCCTGCTGAGGAGATCTTATAATATGATACCGTTTATTTCTTAAAATAAATTCGAGGGAAACCTCAGTTAGTGTATTATTTTTGGCAAACTGGCTCCGAAGCTCAGGACCATTCCGATCCTCTCCGCTTGCTTTTCCATAAATGGCATAGCTGATGCCGTCAAAAATAGTGGTTTTGCCTGAACCCGTCTTTCCGGAGATCACAAACATGGTCCGATTTCCAAGTTCGGTAAAATCAATGCTTTCACTGTCTGCATAGGGGCCGAACGCCTGCATCGTTAATTTTAATGGCTTCATTTCATGGCCTCCTCCCTAAGCACTTTTTCGATCACATCAGTCATTACCTGCTGTTTATCCTCTGTAAATTCAGAAGTGGTCATTTGTTCATAGAATTGTTTAAACAGATCAAGCTCCGACTTTTTCTCTTCCTTCATCGATAGGAAGGAGCTTTTTTTCTTCATATCTGTAATGGCTATCCTTCTTTCCAGGTGAAGAACATTCGGATAGACCTGTCTCAGCTTATTAATTGGATCAAGCAATGCGCCTTCGTCAAAAAGGGTGATTTTCAGATAGTCATCAAGATTCTGTTTTTCATAGAAGGCCGGGTCCATCAATTCATCTAAATGCCCTTCGATTTCTCTCAAATCTTTATGGGGCTTAAGTGAACGGAGACGCAAATCAAATTCGCCATTTTCATTCATTTCTATAATAGAAATCGATTTTTCCTGTTTGGCTTCTGAAAAAGAATATTTTAAGAGGGAGCCGGAATACCGAATTTTTTCATGCTTTATGGCATCAGGACTATGCAAATGCCCCAGTGCTGTATAAGAGAAAGGATCAAAGCAGCTTGAATGGACACAGCCTGATCCGCCTACTGAAAGGGTCCTCTCCGAATCACTGGTAGAACCGCCCAGGACAAAAGCATGTCCGACAAGAACGTTCGGCTCATTAGGATTCAGGTGCTTTTCAATTCTGCTCACAATTGCCTTCATTGCATCGTCATGTGAGTGTACACGGTCATCATCAAGCAAATGCCTGACCATTCCAGGTTCAGCATAAGGAACCGGATAAAAGTTCACACCATTAATATGTATAGGCTTAAAATCATTTGATAGTTTTCCAGACAAGTAGAACTTGCTTTGTTTATACCAGGAGCTTCCAAATGACAGCCTTTCTGCACTGTCATGGTTTCCTCCTATGGCAACCACAGGTGTATTAAGCTCAACATTTATTTTAAAAAGAATTTCATTCAGCAATTCTACAGCATCAGTCGGAGGTACGGACCGGTCATATAAGTCTCCTGCAATGACGACTGCATCCGGCTTTTCTTCCTCTACCACATCAATAAATTGATTCAAAAAATGACGCTGATCTTCGGTCATATATACACCATGGACCAGCTTGCCCAAATGCCAATCAGCTGTATGGATAAATTTCATATCTTACACCCTCTTTTCCTTGCCACAGATTCTTTCTGCAATATTACCATTATACCAAATCAAAAAACGGCAGAGTCTCAGCAATATTTTACAGAACATTCGTTCTAATTATATCATCAATTTTTCTGAAACACAGCATAGTTCAAAGAAAAAAGAGCCCAGCAGGCTCTTTCATTTATTGCTTTTTCAGCTTAGGAAAGTTGATCAAAATGGCAATAATACCGCATATGCCAATTAATAATGGATAAATGGAATATGCCATGATGCTTACCGGCGAAATGGCAGCGAGCCCGGAAGCAGCGAGCATCTGTGCTCCATACGGGATAGTCCCTTGTACAAAGCAGGCAAATATATCAAGTATACTTGCTGATTTACGCGGGTCAATCTCATATTGATCTGCAATTTTTTTGGCAAGAGGCCCTGCAATAATAATGGCAATAGTATTATTGGCTGTAGATAGATTTGTCAGAGAGACTAGTGACGCAATACCAAATTCAGCACCCCTGCGGGATTTGATTTTGCTTGTAGCCACGTGAAGCAAGTAATCTATTCCTCCATTAACCCTGATGATCTCCACCAATCCGCCAATGAGGATGGCAATGATGGCAAGGGTCTGCATGCCAGCCATTCCCTCAGCAATCATTTGCAGGAATGAAACAAACGTATATCTGCCGTCAGCCATTCCAATCAGGCCTGAAAGAAGGATACCCCCGCTAAGCACAAGAATTACATTCATGCCAAACAATGCTGCAGCCAATACGCCAAGATAAGGGACTACTTTTAAAAAGCTGTAATCTCCGCTGGTCACCACACTTTCCTGACCTGCTGTTAAAATCCCAAGAATTACAGCGGTAAGAACAGCAGCAGGCAGTACGATTAAAAAATTCACCCGGAATTTATCGGTCATTCTCGTTCCCTGAGTTCTGACCGCTGCAATCGTCGTATCAGAAATGACAGAAAGATTATCTCCAAACATGGCACCGCCTATTATTGCTGCCATGGCCAGGGCTACTGAAATATCTGTTTCTGCTGAAAGGGCCACACCAATTGGAGCGAGAGCGACAACTGTCCCCATTGATGTTCCCATCGATAATGAAATAAAGCATGCAATGATAAAAATTCCGACCATGAGGAGATTCTGCGGGATAAAAGAGAGTGCAAGGTTCACAGTCGAATCAACTGCACCCATTCCTTTAGCCGTACCAGAAAAAGCCCCTGCCAGGATAAAAATGATGGACATTAATATAATATCAGGATGTCCGGCACCTTTTGTGAATATCTCTACTTTTTCCATGAATGGCTTTTTTCTGTTCATTGCCAGAGCAATTCCAGCTGCTGCGGATACAATGACAATGATTGGTATGCTGTTAAAATCGCCTGTTGCTATGCCGCTGCCAATAAATATAAGCAGGAAAGCGGCTAGCGGCAATAAAGCCCATGGATTGCCCCTGTTTTTCATTGAATTCTCCTTTATTAATGGATTTTCCAAGCAAAATAAAAAGACCTCTTCAAGCAAGAAGAGATCTTGATCTATCAATCGTTCTCTTCTTATCTGCCAAGCATCTATGCTTGCTGGATTTGGCACAGCGCTCTACAGAGCCCGCTGCCGAGACATCTTCGGGCCAGCCCCTCCGTCTCTCTTGATAAGTGAATAGTATTAAATTATTCTAAAATAACTCACGTTTGAACATTATACAGGAAACTCGCTAAACTTCAAGTTTTTTTTATACTGTATTGATGGTTGAATTATGAAATTTTCCAATAAGTTATTTCTGTAAAAAATAAACAGCCTGACCAAATGGCCAGGCTGTTTTTGTATGGGTGTGTCGATTATAGTTTAGTTACGTTAGCTGCTTGAGGTCCGCGTGCACCTTCAACAACTTCGAAAGAAACTTCTTGGCCTTCTTCTAAAGATTTGAAACCTTCAGATTGGATAGCAGAGTAATGTACAAATACGTCGTTTCCGTCTTCACCTTCGATGAATCCGAAACCTTTTTCAGCATTGAACCATTTTACTTTACCGTTTTTCATGAAAAAAATCCTCCTATTGGCTAGAAAAAGCCATGTGTAAATTCACCATATACACGCTTATTACTTTACGTTCATTACTCATCCAGACCATTTCCTAACGGTTGAAAAAGCAGCTAGCAAAATATAACACGATGCATAACGGCTGATTCAAATTTAGCACTTATAGGAATGAATGTCAACTATTCTGCGCGTCTTTCATGGCATTTTATCAAACTATTCCGTCTTCTCTAAGCTTAATAGTTCCAAAGCTTGGTAATTAAATTTCTTCTATTTTATAGACAAGCAGACAAACAACTTATAAATGGGTTTCATAAACTATATAAAAACATTAAGCAGGGGGGTGAATGGATTGAACTTACTGGATTTGTTAAATCAGAATTATTACATGCTGGTCCCGGCTTTGTGGGTAATTGGGTATGCATTGAAACAGACACCCAAAGTTCCAGATTGGTCTATCGTATGGATTCTTGTAATGATATCGGTTTCTGCAGGCAGTCTTGCATTTGGCTTTTCATTTGAAGGGCTCCTTAACGGAATCGTGGCTGCAGGAGTTGCGGTGCTTGGACATCAAATGATTAAGCAGACTATAGAAGGTGCTTACGGCAATAAAAATAAATAGGTTATATCAAAAAAGTTCATCCATGATTGGGATGAACTTTTTATATAATCCTATTATTTTAAGCCGGCCAGGACTTTTTCTATATCTTCGGCAGTCATTTCCTGTGCTTTTCCAAAACTGTATACATGATTCGATGCCCAGTAATCATAAAGCCTGGCAAGATCATTTCGGTCATATACTTTATTGGCAAACGTGCTGAAAAAATAAACGATCAGAACATTAACCACATTTTGCGGCAGCTGTTTTCTGTTTGCGAGCGTGCCCAAAGCGATTTTTTCCAACCCTCTAATATTGCCGCCTGTTGAATACTTAACCATATCAAGCGGGGAAGCAGTTTCACACTTTTGCACAAAATCAGGGTCATTTAATAAATTTAACATTGTTCTCTCCCCTCTATAACTTCTATTTATACACATTGGAAGAGATCAATTAACCCTTTTGGGTATTTTGTATCGAAAATGATATAAATAGCTATAATTTGTTAAGTAAATGTCACTTGCTTTCGTTTTAACTTTAAATGAGCAAATTCTATTGAAAGCGACCTGGAAAATGCCCTTATGGCAGCTTTGGTAGAAGCATAAGCCAATTCGCCGGGCATTGGCCAAGTTCCTGGACGGAAGTCATTTGGGCCTGCCGGGACTGGCATGGGAATTGGATTCCAATAAAAATGCAGATACACAACAAGGTATCTGCGAATTTATGGTTTGAAACTCCCACAGCAAGCATTCCTTGTTACAAATCATTTTTTAGACCAACCACTCCTCAAAATAGCAGGCAGACGTTTAGTAAATTTAAATGATTACAAGTTATGCCACATTTAGAATTTCAATTCTCCTTCCGTACATCTCCTAGATTGAGCATATCTTCAAAACCATTAAAATGCAACTTAATTTTTCAGATACTTTAATAGTTTCTGTCAGTTCTCAGTTAGACGATGGAGAGAAAAATTTTGTTTCATTGTTTTGTGTGTGCTTTTTTAGTCCTAGGCAACCTCTTATGTTCGAATCTGACTCTGATTTCTTACTCTCCAGCCCAGTCTGTATGATGGACAGCGAAATAAGCTTATAATTTAAATCTCGAAACAAGTTCCTGCAATTCTTCAGAAAGTTTTGCAAGAGACCCTGCTGATGAAGATACTTCTTCCATGGTGGCGAGCTGCTCTTCAGTTGCAGCTGAAGTTTCCTGTGAAGCTGCGGCATTTTTTTCTGAAATGTCCTGAACATTTGACATGACATCAATTATCTGAGTGGTTAAGGCAGTCAGTTCTTCCATTGAGGATGTGACTTCTTCAACTTTGTACGTTACATCACCCATTGAATGAGCGATCTCAGCAAAAGCTGCACTTGCTTCCATTGTATCTTCGAGGCCCTCCCTTACCTGTTCATTTCCTTTTTCCATTGCCAGAACGGCCTGCTTTGTTTCTTCCTGAACAAGCCCTATCATATGCTGTATTTGAATGGCAGATTGCTTGGAACCCTCTGCCAATTTACGAACCTCGTCAGCGACAACCGAAAAGCCTCTGCCATGCTCACCTGCCCTTGCAGCTTCAATGGCTGCATTGAGGGCAAGCAAATTTGTCTGTTCTGCGATATTCGTGATTAATTCCACGATATTGCTGATTTCTTGTGATCGGGATTCGAGCGTATAAATATGCTGAGCAGCGCTGCCTACCGAAGTATTTATTTCATTCATTTGCCTTACAGCATTATCGACTGAGTTAGTGCCTTGTTTAGTTAAAGTATCAGCCTTTTCCGCCGCTTCAAGCATCAGCTCGCTGCTTAAAGAAATCTGCTGCATTCCGGAAGAAATCTCCTCCATTGAAGAAGATACCTCTCTAAAACGATGAAGCTGCTGTTCAGTCCCCAGAGCATTTTTCTGCGAAATAGCCGCTACCTGTTCAGAAGCCAAAGAACTTTCTTCTGCACTTGCCGCCAGCTGCTCACTGCTTGATGCAACTTGTTCTGATGTGCTTCTTACCTGGCTGACTACAGACCTCAAGTCCTGGACCATCTTATTTAATGATAAAATAAACGCTCCTATTTCATCCCGGTTTTTTACTTTAATGGTGGTCTGACTTAAATCTCCTCCTGCCACCTTGTCTATCGCTGCTGCAGCCAGATTAATCGGCCTGGATATCATTCTGCTTATAAAATAAGCAATCAGCATAGCAGCAAAAACAGCTGTAATTGTAATAATTAATGTAATCGTCTGAGAAGATTTAACGCCCGAGACAGTTTCATTTATTCCGGCTTCTAATTGGGATTCGTAAAATTTTACAAGTTCATCCGCTTTTTTGTTAAAATCCTGGCTGACCTGTTTATCGGAGGTTTCAACTAATGACATATAAGCATTATTTTCCTCAAGCTTAAACTTAATTTCTTTGTCAATAATGCTCTGGTAGCGATTATGGAGCATTTCCAGCTCTTTCGCCAATTCCTTCTCCTTCTTATTGCCGGCTAATTCATTCAGTTTATTGATATGATGCTCCATCCTCTTGCGGGAACTTTCATAGTCACTCAGATATGTAGAGTCGCCTGTCAGGAGATAGCCGCGGATCCCCCCTGCTTCATTCATAAGCTCTGCCTTCAGAGTTTTTACAAGCATCACTTCAGAGACATTATCATCTATTAAACTTTGATAATTTCTGTTAACATTACCAAGTTCATAATTTGATAAACCGGCGACAAGGCCAAATAATAAAAGAACAGACAAAAACCCGAGAAACAGTTTTTTTGCCACAGATAATTTCATGCCTTTTCCTCATTTCCAGATAGGATAGGATATTCTACTTATAATTTAACATGAACACAGCTGGTAAGTCAGTCATTTTTTTCCTATTGGACGAATATTCACAGAAAATTCTCCTTCTTTCGCCATTATTTGCATAATAAGACAAAGAAAATGCCGCTAATCCGGCTGGCAGATTAGCGGCGACTATGCAGACCAAAGATCCTTAGGGAGGAGATCTTCTATATCATTGTATTAAAAGGGACTGAAAAGGTGTGGACAAACCCCTCCGCTATTTGCTTATTTTTCATAAATTATTCAGTGCAAAACAACTCAGGCACCTAAACCGGAAACATGGCTTAGGTGCCTAATACAGTTAAACTGCGTTCTTTAGCATTCCCTCATACTTTTTTGCGGTTCTGATTTCAATTGTTAAGACACCATTTCCGAAGTTTGCTTTTACAAGAAGCGGGATGCCGGTTGTGTTTTCAAATCTGAAGTCTTTGCCTCCATAGGAAACGGTTGCGTCCCTGCCCTTAGGAACATAGCCTACTGTCACTGAGTGGTGGTGTTTTTCAACATAGCTGACCCCGACTTTATCGACAGCATTGTAAAGAGTGGAGGATGTTTGGCAAATACCGCCCCCAATGCCCATTACGAGCTTGCCATTAAGGGCTTCTTCTGCAGGCTGATATCCATGCGCTTCATCACTGGGTCCCACTGTTGTATTAAAAGAAAAATGATCTCCCTCACCAAGGATGATATTATTGATGGCTTCTGCTGAGAGTTCAATGTTTTTTGTCCTTCCTTCCACGCCGCTGTTAAAATTGGTAGTATAGGATGCGACGACTACTTCCCCTAAATAAGGCACATCTGCAGGGTCATAACCGCTTTCTGAAACATAGAGCGGCAGCTCAACATCCCCGCCGCTTACAGAAGCAGCAAAAATCTTATCCACTAATTCGCTTTCTTCAAGAATAACCTCAGACTGCCCTTTAATGATATTGCCATCGGAACCAATTTTGTCTAGGGTCATTCTTTGGTCATAGCCTTTCATTTTATCCGTCCCGCGCGCTATTTCTTTGGCCCATTTGGCAAGATCTGCTTTATATTTTTCATCATCCTCTCCAAATCCCATTTCAGCAGGGCTGAATGTCTTTAGCACTGCTTTTGTATCAGGATCGATGACATTAACCACAACAGGCTTTATTTCTTCCTTCTTATCTTCCTGAGTCTGCTCCTCTGCTATTGCCTCCTCTTGGGCCTTTTCTTCTTCTTTAGCCTTCTCTTCCGCAGGCTTTTTCTCCGGCTCATTATCGCCGGCAGCTTTTCCTGAACACCCGGCCAATCCTATGAAACAGACAATCAACAAAAGTGCTATTCCCCATTTTCGCTTAGTCATTTTTCCCCCAGCTTTTTTTAAATATTAGCTTTCTTTCTCTATGTAGAAAGCTGTTTCCATTTTCTAATTGTATTCACCGGCGGAAAGGGGTATTCCTGCCATTCTGCAAGTTAAGTTGTACCTTTTTACCTATTTTGAAAAACGCCTGCGGAGTGCAGACGTTTGTTCCAGCCTAAGTTTAACAGAAGAGAAATCAAGTCTGGAAAATAACTCCTGAGCTCACAGCTCTTTAAAATTCGCTCTTGTGATAGGTCATTTCTACAAACAAAAAAGAAACAAGCTAATAATATAGTAGAAAAAGGAGGGTTGAGTTTTTATGTGTTCCAGCTGTAATAGCATGTGCTGCTGTTGTCCGGATGAGAATGGGGGTAATGGTGCAGGCCGTCCCATAGTAAGCGATAAATTTTGCGGAACATTTGAATTAGACTGTGGTAACCAAGCGAGCCCTGACCGTATTGTTTGGAGGTCAATACAAAATAATGTCCTTGCTCCAGTTGTAGGGACTATGACTATCATTTATAATGGCGGATGCGCTGACAATTTAGTTGCTAATTTGCTCAGAAACGGTGTAATTGTAGGTTCTTTAACAATTCCTGAGCCGGAAGGACAAGGCAGTGTTCCAAATAGTAAATCCCTTACCGTGCAGAATGAATTTGATTCCCTTGAAATCCTTTGCCTTGGACAAGGTGCTAATGATTGCGAAGGGCAATATTGTCTAAATATCCACTATCCTTCCCCATTTAACCAATAACTTCTTTAAATTAAAAAGGAGAACCCCTGATTTTAAATTCATTGGGTCTCCTTTTTTATTATTATGGAATTAGCCTTTTATATAGAGTAATGCAGAATTTTCCCGAGGCATTTGGCGGTGCCGTTAAAGTAAATTCACTTGGAGCGATAGCAGCCAATGCTGCTGAGTTGCCGGGAGGTACCGGACCAACTTCCGGACTGCCGGGTGCAGTAATATTCCCTGTTACGGAACCTGGACTGCCTGAAGAATTAAATATTTCAAAAGTGCCTTCTATAAAATCTCCTGCCGGAGCGCGCCACACAGAGAGTCCGTCAATCCCGCCTGTTCCGCCTGAAAAATTACAGCTGCAGGACAGCATAGGTTATTCGAACTTTTCGAACAGCTCATATAAATTCCTCCTAACGATACGTATTAACATACTATTTCATAATGAAGAGATAAACAGTAAGTTCCTCTGCAAGTAAACACTTCATTTCCTGAACAGACAAAACCAATCCGTGCCAAGGCGCCAATTGTAGTAGACTTTGTCTGACCTGCTGAAACTGTAAAGAGCTCTTCTAAGTCACCTCTTAAACTGGGAGAAGCAAGAACACTAATATCACATGATCCTTTGTTAACAACTGATATAGTTGCTGCAGGCATGTTTCTGATCCCTCTTGCAGTCCAATATATTTCAGCGTCGTCTCCACAAATTTGCTCTATATTGCCGCAAACTTCATCATGAATAAGCTCTTTTTTAGGGAAAGAAGGAGTAGGAGGCTTTGGATAATGATTATGATCAGGTCTTGCTTGATCTCTCTGGCTGTGTTGGTCGTGCGAACGGGGAATTTCATTGACATGATCTTCACATCTGCACAAATCCTCCCGGTAGTTACATGAGGTACAAAATTCCATACTCATCACATCCTTGTAGTCATTTCTCTACATAGTATTAAAGGAGAGGACAAGGTGCCTGTGCTTTTAACTGTGTTCATAACTTGCACCAATTTAAGATCTTAACAAAACTTTTTAATTCCAAGTTGACAAATCGGATAAATATGAATTAAAATAAAATAAAGAAAAAGGAGGGTTCATTACATGGCATTAAACAGAGAAACACTTATCAGCAAATTATTATCACTTTCCAAATTCCAGCATAATCACAGCTTGCTTAATTTAAGTGACCGGAAGCTGGAAGCTCTGTATCTGGATCATATTCTTTTTTCACCTCACCCTCACAGCGGACATCAATCAATTAAATTAGTTGGAAAAATTAGATAATAAGAAGCCTGCAAATGCTTAAATAGCATTGCAGGCTTTTTCATTTATACCTATAGAAAAAGAGGGAATCCCAAGATCCCCTCCAGTAAATTAACTTTTTGCCAATTTAGGCACCATATTCTCCTGCTTTAGCTCTTCAACCGAGTCTTCCATTGGTGTTGCGCGTTTAATGAAGAAGGCCAGAACAAGTGCAGCTGCAGCGATAAAGGTTGCTACGAAAAAAGCATCGTTAATTCCCTCAAGCATGGCTTTCATTAGAACCTGCTGCTGCATTTCCGCCACAGCAGCTTCAGTCATTTGTCCGCCGTTAGCCACAGCCCCGCCTTTCATCGCTTCTTTCGCAATTTCCGCAGCATGTGTTTCCGTTCTTGTTGACATAACTGTTACCAATAAGGCTGTCCCAATGGCACCGGCCACCTGGTTCAGCGTATTGTTCATTGCAGTACCATGCGGATAAAGCCTTCTAGGCAGCTGGTTCAAGCCATTAGTAGAAACAGGCATCATGACCATGGACATCCCGAACATCCTGATTGAGTTGAGTATAATCAGCTGTGTGTAGGTTGTTTCCAAAGTCAGTCTGCTGAATACATAAGTAGTTCCCACTGTAATGGCTAACCCAATGATCGCCAAAATCCGGCCCCCAATTTTATCGAACAGCTTTCCAGTTAATGGCGACATCACTGCCATAACAAGGGCACCTGGAAGCATCATCAATCCTGCATCCAAAGGTGAAATCCCCCTTAATGTCTGAACATAAATCGGAATCAGAATCATTCCTGAGAATAGCGCCATATTTACCGTCATGCTGATAGCAGACGATAATGCAAACATCGGGTACTTATATACACCAAAATTAAGCATCGGACGTTCTGATTTGGTTTGTTTTAAAATAAACCAAATCAAACTTATAACTCCGACTGCAATTGTTAAATACACATGAGGGCTGTCCCAGCCCTTGTTACCTGCAGAACTGAACCCGTAAAGTATTCCGCCAAACCCTAAACTTGAAAGAACAAGAGAAAACATATCCAGACGGATATTCACTTTTTCCTTTTTGTCTTTCAGCATGACGGCTCCAAGAACTAAAATGACACCCGCAATCGGTGAAAGGAAGTGGAAGAGCATTCTCCAATCATAATGTTCGATAATCCACCCAGAGAGTGTTGGCCCAATTGCAGGGGCAAACATTAAAATCAATCCAAATACACCCATGGCTGCTCCGCGTTTTTCAACCGGGAAGCTGATCAGCATTACATTCATTAATAGTGGCATCATAATTGCCGACCCTGATGCCTGCAGCATTCTGCCGGTCAGCAATACAGGGAATACATGAGCAATACCCGCTACCAGGGTACCGATTGTAAATAGTCCCATTGCCACAATAAATAGCCTGCGGACTGTATATTTTTCAATTAAAAAGGCAGTAGCCGGGATCAAGATACCATTAACCAGCATAAAACCGGTAGTCAGCCACTGCACTGTTGCCGCTTCTATTTCTAAATCTGCCATGATAGATGGCAGGGCGATATTTAATAATGTATTATTCAAAAAGGCAATAAATGCCCCGATCATTAAAACAGCAAGAATCCCATAAGGCGGCCGGTCTGTTTTAGTGTCTATTGCGTGTTCCATTATATTTCCTCCTGTACAATCAGTTCATTCTTTTATACTGTCGTTACACATAAATCATATAATATACCATGAGTTCAACTTTTGCAACAAAAAAATCCTTGTAAAATGGAGGGTTTGTGTAAATTAATACAATGAGGTACTATTAAGTTATACACATAGTTCAAATAAAATGACAGGTGATTATAGATGAATAACAGGAAAATGCATGTTATAAAAAAAGCACATCAATTATTCCTGGATAAAGGTTTTCAGGCTACATCCATTCAGGATATTTTAGATTACAGCGGGATATCTAAGGGTACCTTCTATAATTATTTTTCTTCAAAAAACGAGCTTCTTATTTCCATTTTTAAAACATTGCATGAAAAAATGGAATCAGAACGCAATAAGCTTCTTATCGGCCAGGACCCAAGCAGCTTAGAAGTATTCACACAGCAGATCGAATTACAGATGAATATGAACCGGACCAATAAGCTGGTTGCCCTTTTTGAAGAAGTACTTGTTTCAAATGACCCTGAGCTCAAGCAGTTTATTAAGGAAGGCCAGCTTAGGATGGTGGATTGGATTTTCAGCCGGTTTATTGAAATCTTTGGCGAGGACAAGAAACCCTATTTGCTGGACTGTGCTGTGATGTTCCTTGGCATCCTCCATCATAACGTAAAATACTATACAAAGTTCTTTGAATTCTCTTCGAGCATTAATCCTGTGGTCCGTTATAGTGTAGAAAGGATAAGGAAGGTTGTTGAAGAGGTCAGTTCAGCCGGTGATTACCTGCTGAATCCTGAACTGATTGAAAACAGATTTAGGCAGACAGATCATAAAAATATGTATATTCTCTGCAAATCCATATTGACTTTGAAGAAGTCCATCAAGCAGGAAGATCTGAACGATTGCATGGATCTTCTGGACTTTATCCAGGAAGAAATGATTCATTCGAAAAAACCAAGAAAATTTCTCATTGAAAGTGCACTACAATCTTTGAGCAGGTGTATAGCATTTATGGATGCCAAAGAATTTAAAAACCTTGAAAGTCTGGTTTTATCCTGCTTTAAACATCCGGAAGAAGAACCGGTATAATTCCCAGGCCTGCCTCATTCTGAGGGAGGCTTTTTTTAGCTATCCCCCCTATTCATTCATAATCTTTCCAAAAACGGAAACACTACACTTAATGCCGAAAAAACTGGTGATCGTTGAATGAAAAAAGAGTTAAAAAAGAAGAGACCTGTGTCAGAGATTGAACTTGAGGAGCTGGAAAAGTCGCTTTCACGGTCTCATGATTTTCAAAAAGTACAATATAGCAATAGACAAACAAAGCTCTGTTTTTCTTTTACTTATTTCAAAACACTGACTGATCAAAAAATGATCACAAAAAGTTTGCTCCCTCAGCTTCTTCTTGGTGATTTCAACAAAATCGATGATTTGAAAAAGCTTTTGCCATCTGCAAGCATACAAATTTGCGAAGATCTTTCAAAAGCAGAACATATGCTTTTGAATGGCTATGTGATGGTTACATCAGAAGCCGAGAAGCAAAAAGCGGCTTTTATGGCTGCTAAATGTTCTTATGTTAGAGAGATCACACATCCTGAAGTAGAGCAAACGGTTATTGGAGCAAAGGAAGCATTTGTTGAATCTCTGGAAAATAATTTAAATTTAATCCGCAAGCGGCTGCCCATCTCTGAACTGATCATAGAAGAATATATTATTGGAAGCATATCGAGAACAGTGGTGGCTGTTCTCTATATTGAGGGAATTACAAATACAGATTATATCAGCATGGTAAAAGAAAGAATCGAAAATATCGACTTTGATGAAATCACTGACAGTTCTTATATTGGACAGCTGATTTCAGATAATAAGAACTCTCCCTTTCCGCAGCTGCTGGATACAGAAAGACCGGACAGGGCAGCCGCTGTCCTTGCTGAAGGGAAAATAGTGATAGCCGTAGATGGGTCACCGCATGTACTGATTACCCCTACAACTTTTTCTGAATTCTTCAGTTCTTTTGAAGATTATTTTTTGAATTGGACTATCGCTTCTTTTGCCAGAATATTACGGGCCTTTTCTGTTATTTTCTCCATACAGATCACGTCTATTTATGTTGCAACGCTTACTTATCATATGGAGCTTGTCCCCACGGATTTATTAGGGACACTGGTAACTTCAAGACAGCATATTCCTTTGCCTCCTTTCTATGAAGCGTTAATGCTTGAACTGGTAATAGAGCTATTAAGAGAGGCTGGAGCCAGATTGCCTACGAAAGTCGGGCAGACAATCGGTATCGTAGGAGGGATTGTTATTGGGACTGCGTCTGTGCAGGCTGGGCTGACAAGTAATGTCCTGTTAATCTTTATCGCCCTTGCAGCTCTTGCCGCTTTTACTACACCTGTATATAAGATGAATAATACCATCCGCTTTCTAAGATTTCCGTTTTTATTATTCGCAAATTTATGGGGTTTTGTAGGCGTGCTGTTCTGTTCCTGTATTCTGTTAACACATATGCTCAGGCTCACATCTCTCGGCAGACCTTTTATGGAGCCGTTTTATCCGCCAAGGTATCGGGATCTGAAGGATTCGTTTCTCAGATTTCCGTTTCAGCCTTTAAGGCCAGTGTATTTAAGAACACAAAATCCGCATCGGTTTCAGCCGCAGAAAAAATCAAAGGTCAAGAAAGATATTGATGAATGAATAAAAAAGAGAGCCTGGCTTACAAGTGCCAGGCTTTTTTTATACCTTCTTAGATTGGTCCTCCCATGGTTCAAAGGAAAATGGGATTCCGATCATTTTCGCGGTGAGTTCATCATAAGCCACAAGATCTTTCTTGGATAATTCTTTTAATGACTTTTTCCCCATGGCTCTTAAAGCCATTTTGATTTCCTCGGTGCTCGCGGTCAAGAACTTTTCCGCCGACTTAGCCCCATCCTCCGTTTTAAATACATCTTTGAATTTCCCCTGGTTCCAGACAGCCTGTGTTGGCGGTTCAAAAGGAAGAGCATTCAATGTTTGTTTATGGGAAACAGTAAACAGCATAACAGATCCCAGATAAACCGCATCCGCTCCAAGCGCCAGGACTTTTAAAAAGTGTCCTGGTGTAAAAAGACCGCCAGAAACAATTAAGCTTATATCCCCCTTCTTTTTTCTTTTTTCAAGATGGTTTGAGGCACGGGTGATAGCATGCAGGGTTGGTATTCCAAAATCGTCTGCCAATAGGGGAGGTGCACCGACAGAAGCCCCTTGTCCCCCATCAACCGCGATAAAATCCACCCCGATTTCGATTAAATGATCAATATCATCTTCAATCTTTCCGCCTGCCCCTATTTTTGCGCCGATCGGGACACCTCCGGACATTTTACGCAGCTCATCCACCAGCTCTTTTAAATCCTTCAATGTCTGTTTTTCAAAAAAATGTTCCATTATATGGGCGGTTTCGTTTTCCTTTAACCCCATGACTTCCCTTGCACGACCGGTTAAATTTTCAGGGGAGATGTTGCCGCCCATACCCAGTGTAGCTCCCTGACCCAGCTTAAGTTCAATCATGTCCGCCCTTTTAATAGTCTTTTCTTCCTTACCCCACTCCGTCTTGGAGAACTGAAGAATGTACTTCCCCGCACTTTCAAGCTCTTCAGGCAGTATTCCGCCTTCACCGGAATTGATGGCTGTTCCTGTATTCTTGGCAGCTGTGGCCAATGCAATTTTGACTTGCTCACTTAAAGCGATTCCATAGGCCATTCCACTAATCATCAGTGGAATTTTGATTTTCATCGGCTTTTTCGCTTTTGGACCAATCGTCACTTTCACATCGACATCTTCGTCGCCGTCAATAGGGAAAGGGGATGTCTGTGCAGGGATAAACGTAATTTCTTCAAAATGCGGCCATTTTTTCGATGAGCCAAAGGGGCGGTGCAGTACATCACCTGTTTCGGCCCGCAGGTTATTTTCAAGCGCATTTTGAATGCCCATATGCTTAAAACCGGGAATAAGCTCAATGAGGTTTTCCTGATAGCTGTCTGTCATAATAATTTTTCCTGCCTGCTTCACTGCCCGCTTCATGATCCAGCGCCAGCCGATAACAAGCATAAATCCTAAAAAAATATATAATAGGGAAATCATTGCAAGTGTTGCAATTAATAATATATTGGTCATTATTCTTCTCCAAGAGATCTTTTAGATTCCATTATTTCCATTGAGAGGGAATTTAACCTATGCCTTTTCGAATTTTGGAATAATCACAAAGCTTGAAGTGAATTCTATGAAAAAATATAAAATGAGGTGAAATGATGAACAGCCGCGAGAATGTTCAGCAGAACAAAATTGATGTAGAAAAACGAGCTAAAGGAAGTCTTCTTGAATCTATGATGGAGCCTATGGACCAGCTATCCAAGATTCCTCCCGAAAAAACAGACAGAAGAACCAATGATGGAGAGATGAATTATCAATAGAAGAAAGCCGGCATTTTTGGATGCCGGCTGTTATTATTCACATGGAATATTTCAGCTAATTTCATAAATTCTTGCTTCATACGGAAGCAGTATTTCTTCATTTTTATCATAGTCATTCTTATAATTAGAAAGAATGATTTCCCGATTTGCAAAGCCGTCAAATGTGAACGCCTGCTGCTCGTCGCCATGGTTTAAAACAATCAGCCAGGTTACATCATTATAGGAGCGTGTATATACATATAGGTGTTCATCATCTGGCAATAGATCCTTATAATCCCCGTAAACCATTACCTCGTTTTGTTTTCTTAATTCAATCAGCTTTTGATAAAAATAATATACGGAGTCTGTATCATCCAGAGCTGATTCGACATTGATTTCCTTATAATTCGGATTCACTTTGATCCATGGTTCACCAGCTGTAAAGCCTGCCTGGCTGCTTGCGTTCCACTGCATCGGTGTCCTGGAGTTATCGCGGCTCAAAAGCAATAAGCTTTCAAAAACCTCCTGAGGGTCACGCCCTTTTGAAATTTCTTCATGATATTTATTTTTCATAGCAATGTCATTGTAGTCTTCAATGGAATCAAATCTCACACCTGTCATGCCGATTTCTTCGCCCTGATAGATATAAGGAGTTCCAGGTAAGGTATGAATCATTGCTGCCAAAAGCTTCGCAGACTGAATACGGTATTGGCCATCATTTCCATAACGGGTAACCTGTCTTGTGTGATCATGGTTGTTAAGGAATTGTGAATTCCACCCTTTTTGCTTAAGGCCTTCATGCCAGCTTGATTGGATTTCCTTGAATCTGAGCATATCCCATACCGGCATTTCATCTGCCACCTGAAAATGGAACAGAGTGTTCAGTTCATTCCTGCTTTCATCCACATAGAGCAGTCCCTCTTCCGGTGAAACAAACGGGATCTCACCGACAGTCATCACATCATAATGATGAAGGACTTCCCGGTGCATTTCCTGAAGATAGTCATGGATACCGGGGTTATTGGCCAGGTAGCTTATATCATAAGGGTTCTCTGCATCTGATAAATCTTCTCTTTTTGCCAATAGATTAATCACATCCATTCGAAACCCGTCAATTCCTTTATCCAGCCAGAAGCGCATCATTTTGTAGATTTCCTGGCGCAGTTCAGGATTATCCCAATTAAGATCCGGCTGCTCGACTGCAAAGGAATGATAATAATATTGTCCTGATGCTTTGTCCCATTCCCAGCAGGATGAAGCAAAATAGGAGCGCCAATTATTTGGCTCCCTGCCATCCTTTGGATCCTTCCAAATATACCAATCTCTTTTCGGATTATTTTTGGAGGAGCGTGATTCCACGAACCAGGGATGCTGGTCAGAAGTATGGTTTACAACCAGATCCATAATGACCTTCATACCGCGCTGATGTATTTCATGGATCAGCTCATCGAAAGCTGCCATGTCACCGGCTTTTTCCATAATTCCATAATAATCTGAAATGTCATAGCCATTATCCCGGTCTGGTGATTGATAAAAGGGATTCAGCCAAATCACATCAACGCCAAGATTCTTAATATAATCAAGCTTTTTTATAACCCCTCTTAAATCACCATAGCCATCACCATCGGAATCAAAAAAGCTTCTCCAGTAAATTTGATATACAACAGCTTCTTTCCACCATTTTTTATTCACAGGGCCACCTCATTATCATCAAATCTTCGTAAAAAAGGGCCCTAAACAGGCCCTGTCTTTATTTTTTCAAACGATACACTCTAGCTTCATATGGCTTGAGTGTCAGGTTATCAATTTCTTCATTTTCATCTGCAGTCAAGTTGGATATCAGAAGTTCCTTAGACGAATAAAGGACATGTCCCGGCAGCTTAAAGTCCGGTGTTCCATCACTGAAGTTGCAGATCACAAGCAGCTGGTCATCACCCAGAGTCCTTGTAAAAGCAAAGATCTGCTCATCCTCTTCCATTATTAAATCGAATGCTCCATATACAATCACTTCATTTTGCTTTCTAAGCTGAATGAGCTTCTTATAAAAATGGAAGATCGAGTCTTCGTCTTTTAAAACTGCTTCTGCATTAATCTTCTCGTAATTCGGGTTCACTTTGATCCAAGGGTTTCCGTCTGTAAAGCCTGCATTCGGGCTGGCATCCCACTGAACAGGTGTTCTTGCATTATCCCTGCCTCTCTCATGAATGCCTTTAAAAATTTCATCATGTGTTAAGGAATCCGGTGTAAGATCATGGTAGGCATTCAATGTTTCGATATCACGGTAATCATTGATATCATTGAACTTAACATTTGTCATGCCGATTTCCTCGCCCTGGTAAATATAAGGCGTCCCCTGCATCATATGAAGGCAAACAGCAATCATCTTACCAGAAGTTACACGGTATTCTTCTGAATCATTTCCCCATCTGGAGATGGCGCGGGGCTGGTCATGGTTGCTCCAGTACAGACTGTTCCAGCCATCTTCTTCAAGGCCCTTTTGCCACTTGTTGAAGATCTCTTTCAAATCAGTCAATTTCCAGGGGCGGGGGTCCCATTTGCCGTATTGTCCATCTCCAAGGCCCACATGTTCAAAATGGAATACCATATTTAATTCATTTCTGTCCCGGCCGGTGTAGAGTTTGCCTTCATCAACTGTTACACCAGGCATCTCGCCAACCGTGATGGTATCATACGGGCTAAGGGCTTCCTTGTTCATTTCCTGCAGGAACTCATGAATTCTTGGACCGTTCATATAATAATCGCTGCCGTCCCCATATTTGTGTCCTTCCCGGATCTTCCCCTGAGGATAGCTCGTATCTTTTGAAATGAAATTGACTACATCCATGCGGAAACCATCAATGCCTTTATCCAGCCAGAAACGCATCATTTCATACACTTCATTTCGCAGAACAGGATTTTCCCAGTTCAAGTCAGGCTGCTTTGTGCTGAACAGATGCAGGTAATATTCGCCGGTTTGTTCATCATATTCCCACACACTTCCGCCAAACGCTGCTCCCCAGTTAGTAGGAGGCTCGCCATTGTCCGTCTTTTTCCAGATATAATAATCCCGATACGGATTATCTTTAGATTTTCGTGATTCCTGAAACCACTGGTGTTCATCGCTTGAATGGTTGACAACGAGGTCCATCATGATTTTGATGCCGTGTTCATGGGCTTTTGCCAGCATCCCGTCAAAGTCTTCCATAGTTCCGAACTCATCCATAATATTACGGTAATCTGAGATGTCATAGCCATTATCATCATTAGGCGATTTGTAAACGGGGGATAGCCAGATAACATCGATCCCCAATTCGGCTAAGTATGAAATCTTTTCAGTGATTCCGTTGATATCGCCAATTCCGTCCCCATTTGAATCATTGAAGCTTCTTGGGTAGATTTGATAAATAACGCTTTCTTTCCACCATGTTTTGTTCAATTTTTACAACTCCGATCAAAGAATAATTTTATCTTTATTTTATTGAACCCTTCATTACACCGCTTATGATCCATTTTTGAGCAAAGATGTACACAATAATCATTGGCGCAAGTGCCATTAAATAGGAGGCAAATGCAAGATTATAATCTGTGCTGAATTGGCCCTGGAAAATGTACTGCACCAGCGGAAGTGTGGCCATTTCCCGGTCGCTGAGCAGGACAAGCGGAAGCATAAAGTCATTCCATGCACCAAGGCTCGTAATGATCGCGACGGTTGCATTCATTGGTGCCAGAAGCGGGAAAATGACTTTCCAGAAAACACCCCATGTGGTTGCTCCGTCCATGATAGCCGCTTCTTCAAGTTCAACCGGAATGGCGCGGATGTAGCCAATATAGATAAACACATTGAAAGAAAGGTTGAAAACGATATACAAAATGATTAATCCAACCAGATTATCCATTCCCCATGCACTGGTCTGTTTAACAAGCGGCAGCATGATGATTGGGAAAGGAATGAACATCGCACTTAAAAAATAGAAGTATAGGAACTTATAAAACTTCTTATGAAGATTTCTGGCAATGGCATAAGATACAAGCGAGTTCGTTAACACAGTAAAGATAACAACAAATATTGTAACAAATGCACTATTTTTAAACGCATTAAAGAAATTAGTCATTTCGATGGCCTGTGCAAAGTTGTCAAATGACCATGATTTAGGAAGAGCGAGTAAATTTCCTGCCATTTCAGGCGGTGTTTTAAACGCAATGGTAATGGTTAAATACAGTGGAAAAAGAATGAGCAATGAACCTAAGATTAATAGAGTGGTCACAATCCAGCTCGTTTTTTTGCGATTCATTAGTTTTCCACCTCTCTTTTATTTAAGAATTTCAGCTGAATAACAGAAAAGACGATGATGACGATGAAGTATATAACCGCATTGGCTGATTGATAGGCGAACTCGCCGCCTTCAAATCCTCCCCGATAAATAAGCAGGGATATCGATTCCGTCGACTTTCCCGGGCCTCCTCCAGTCAAGGCAACAATTTGATCAAAGACCATTAGGAAGTTTTTCAACGACAGAACCATATTGATGGTGAAAAAAGGCGCGATGAGCGGAAACGTTATTTTCCAGAACTTTGTCCAGACACCGGCTCCATCAATACTGGCTGCTTCATATAAATCTTCTGAAATCGTTACAAGCCCCGCAAGGTACAGAATGGTATTAAATGAAACTGCCTGCCAAACGGCTACAATGACAATTCCGATCCAGGCAAGGTCCGGGTTTCCAAGAATATTGCGGGTCAAAAATTCCCATCCGAATGCATCACCAATCTGCGGCAGGAAATGAGCAAAAATAAAATTAAAGATAAAGCCAACAATCAAGATACTCAGAATGTAAGGCAGGAAGTAGATTGCCCGAAGCGTTTTGTGAAACTTTATCTTGGAATTAAGCCCTATGGCCACAAGAAGGCTTATGATATTGACCAAAATGGTCGCAACAATGGCAAATTTAAAAGTAAATAAGTAAGCATCCCCTGCCCGTTCATCTTTAAAAACGTTAAGGTAGTTTTTTAAACCAACAAAATTCCAATCTCCATACCCTTTCCAATCTGTAAAGCTGTAAAAAATCCCCTGCAATGCAGGAAAGCTGTGGAAAATGAAGAAAAGAAGGAAAGCGGGTATCGTGATGATGAGAAACACACTGTTTTTCTTTTTCATAATGACAACTCCTTTTTAGAAGGCCAGGAAATCCATAAGATCCCCTGGCCCGATGCCTTTAGCGGTTTTGAACTTTTTCCCACTCGCTGTCCATTTTCTTGAGGAATTTTTCTTTATCTTTCTTAATCAGGAATTCCTGAACAAGGTTTTCAGCTCCCATGCCTGCTGGGTAATAGTGATCGGGGAAGCTTGTGATGGTCCCATTTTCAAAGTTAGCTTTGATTCCTTCAAACACCGGATTTTCCTGATACACTCCTTCAATGGCTGAGAAAGCTTTTTGCTCGTCAATATACTTTTGAGCTGTATCCTTATTCATCATGAATTCAGCAAATTTCATCGCTTCTTCTTTATGCTCAGTATCTTTGCTGACTGCTAAAAGAACATCTACACCAGAAACAAGTTTGTTTTGTGCAGGGTCGTTTGTTACAGGCATTGGGAATACTCCAAGTTCCATTTCAGGATTTGCTTTAAGAATTTCAGGGATTGCCCAGTTGCCCTGCAGGTAGAAAACAGATTTCCCAGCCGCAAATGCATTGTTTCCATCCCCGTATGCGACACCCATATTGTCCTTGTGGCCGTACTGAACTAATGTAGCCATCTTGTCTGCAACTTCATCATATTTATCGGTGAATGATGTTTCCCCTGCGTTTTTCTTTTCAGCAAAGTCTTCACCCGCTACATTAGCGCCAAGTGAGTTCCATGCAATCATGCCTGTCCAGGCATCTTTTAATGTAAAGTAGATTGGTATGTCACCGGCAGCTTTAACCTTGTCAAGGCTGGCAATGAATTCATCCCAGGTAGTTGGGACTTCAAGGCCATGTTCTTCAAATTTCGCTTTGTTGTAAATTACGGCATTTGCATTTGTAGCATACGGAAGACCGAAAGTGCCTTCTTCTTCAGGTCCAACCAGACGATTGATCATGTCGATATAGGATGGCTGAACTGTTTTAGCTAACTCTGTCCCTGAAAAATCCTCAAGAACGCCTGCACGGGCAAGCTCGCCGTATGTTGCATTACCAGCGATAGACATGATGTCAGGAAGATCATTTTTGGTTAGACGTGTTTTCAAAACTGTTTCTGCTTCAGGCGGTGCATCCAATTTGATCTTAATATCCGGATTTTCCGCTTCAAATTCTTTAATCAACCCTTTGTATGTTTCGATGCTTTCTGACTTATTAGAGAAGAGCTCTAGCGTTACTTTTCCGTCATCTGCTCCATCAGATGAACATCCAGCCAATAAAGAAGCTCCTAAAGTTAATGCCATTACACCTGCGGTCATTTTTTTAAACATGGTATATCCCCCTATGTGTTTTTTTGTATTATAGATCAATTACGTAAACGTTTACGTAATTGATCTGAGAAAAAGAGAGTTATTATTTTCTCTCTTTCACACTCATTCTTTCAATGATTTTATGCGGCATTATCCGGCTTTCCGGAGTGTCGCCTGTTTCTAAGATGGAAAAAAGCATTTCTGCAGCGGCTTCACCCATTTTTGCAAGAGGCTGTCCTACTGTTGTCAACGGCGGAGTGGACATTTCAGCAAGATTCAAGTTATCATACCCTATAACAGAAATGTCATCTGGGATATTTATTCCCATCTGATATGCTGCAGATAAGGCACCTATAGCCATTTCATCACTTGCTGCAAATATTGCCGTTACATCCGGAAACTGCTTGACAAGCCTTTTCAAACCCTCAACACCATATGGGAATGTAAAACCCCTGCTGAACACAATATTCTCAGAATCCAGAGGTATGTTATGATCTGACAGAGCTTTCTTAAAGCCTTCAATTCTTGGAATCCCCGCGATAATATCATCCTTGTTCCCGCTTATCATCCCAATTCTGGTATGACCCTTTTCGATTAAATACTTAGCTGCTGCATATGCTGCATGAAAATCGTTAACTTTTACAAAAGGCACCGGGTACGCATAGGACTCTGTCGAAAGCAGAATCATCGGCATGCGGGTTTTCGTCACAAATTGATAATATTCATCCTTTAAAATTTCACTAGCGAAAATGATTCCGTCTACCCTTTTTTCAATAAGCAGCTGGAGATATTTCATCGTTTTTTCGCCATTTGATTCTGTATGGCAGACAATCACACTGGAACCGTTATCATTTGCGGCCTTTTCAATGCCATCCAGCAGATCGGTAACCAATGAGCTCGAAAGCTTTGGGAAAAGCACCCCTATTGTATGGGTTCTCTTATTAATTAATCCCCTTGCCACTGCATTTGGCTGATAGCCCAGTTCTTCAATTACTTTTAGAACCTTGCTTTTTGTTTTTTCTGAATAACCTCCCTGGCCATTTAATATCCTGGAGACTGTTGCAATAGAGACATTTGCCTTTTTGGCAACATCTTTGATGGTATAGGACATATCCCACCTGCTTTAAGTTACTGAATTTTTGTTACGAAAACGTTTACGTTGTAATATTACCATGATGTGTAAGCCTTTTCAATATTTTTTGTTGAATTTTTTAAATTTGTATATACATCTAGTCATTGAAAAAGAGCCTAAAAAGGCTCCATTATAAATGCTGTACTTTATGAGTTATACATCAGTCCTAATATCTTCTTCCGCATAGAAACGGGCTAATTCAATTACCGCACTGCCTATCCTTTCGACTTCCGGAAAAATGACTCTTGCAACCCCTTCTTCATGTAAAGCTTGAGCAGTTACTTTTCCAACTGATAACGCAACAGCCTGGTCCGAAAAACAGGTTTTCAATTGTACTTCTGCATTCTTTTGCCGGGCGAAGCTGAATAAATTCCTCACTTGCGGAGTGCTTGTAAAAAATATGGAATCGAACTTTCCGTCAAGGATCTCTGACAACAGCAGATTCATCACTTTTTCTTCCGGAGGAATATGGGTATATGGAAGAATTTCTTCATAGTCGGCCTGGTTATTTTCCAGCCACTGTTTAAGGTGCGGTGCCGGATCCCCGTGAAGCTGCAGAGCTACTTTCATACCATCTAGAGAATGTGCTGAAAGCTCTCGAAGTAATCCTGCCATGCTGCCGTCATCATCCCTAACTGCAGGTATGATATTAAGCTTTTTCAGCATATTGGCGGTTTTGTATCCCCTTGATGCAATCCTTGCTTTTTTCAGGCTGCTGATCAGGGCATCACTTTTATTCATTTCAAGAGCAGTTTGATAAATGGTTTCAACACCGATCCCAGTCGTAAAAATAATCCAATCGAAGTTGCACTCAGTCAGCATTTCTACATGGTCCTGGAGTTTTTCATCTTTCAGAAGTGCTGTTCCCTGAGCGGGCCTGCTGACAGCAATCCCTCCCTGATTCTCCACCAATTTACTGATATCGTCTATTTTCCGTGAACCTAAAAGTGCAACTTTTTTGCCGGCAAGCTTTTTCATTTTTACTCCTCCTCGGTATGTACGTCTATATGAATCATTATAAAATATGCATTACATTAAAACAGTGGTTAAGCACTTTATTAAAGTATATTTAATTTTGTCCAGAGGGATTGTTTTTCTTGGATTAAAAGAAATGCGTAAAAAAACTGCCTGCAGGATCTCCCGCAGGCAGTTTAAATTTATTTATCAGCTGGTTCAGTTTCAGAGGTTTCTTCAGCTTCTTCGTTCTTTTTGATTACCCCATTGTTTTCTGCTTTGTAATCGTATTTTGAACGATCCACCGGTTCGAAGTTTTCAGGTTTATAAAAGCGGAGAAGATCTCCGTTTACCACTTTATCAGATAGCGCCAATTTCTGCTCAGCACTTTCCTGGAGTTTTTTCGCTTCTTCAAAACGGCTTTCATCCAGCAATTCACCCGTTTTTGAGTCATAGTACTTTCCGTCAACAGATGAAATAGTTGGGCTCATGAAGTCTCCGTTACGGAACGGCACAAGGTCATCATGTTTTTCTGAAAATAAGTCTGTACCAAATTGCAGATACTGTTTAGTATCAATACCTAGCAAGTGCATCAATGTTGGCATCAGATCGATCTGACCGCCAAATTCATGATTTACTCCGCCTTCCATGCCAGGTACGCGAATGAATAGAGGAACACGCTGCAGACCGGCACTTTCGAACGGTGTAATTTCCTTGCCAAGCACTTTTTCCATTGCTTTATTATGATTTTTAGAAATTCCATAATGGTCACCATACATGACAATTACTGAGTTCTCATACAGGCCGGAAGCCTTCAGCTGTTCAAAGAACTGTTTAAGCGCTTCGTCAGCATAACGTGCTGTCTGGAAGTAATTATCAACTGATTTGTCCCCAGTAGTATGGGGCTCTATTGTCGCCTTCTCCTGATCCATATGATATGGATAGTGATGGGACACAGTAATGAATTTAGAATAAAACGGCTGCTTCAGCGATTCCAGGTACGGCATAGACTGTTCAAAGAACGGCTTATCCATTAGGCCGTAGTCAGCCATGCTTTCAGGTTTCAAATCAAAATAATCTGCATCAAAAAAGTTATCATATCCAAATGATTTATAAATTTCGTTACGGTTCCAGAAGCTGCCGGAGTTGCCGTGGAAGACTGCAGAAGTATATCCTTTATCCTTCAGAATTGCAGGCGCTGCATTGTAGGTATTCATGCCTTTTGTTGTAAAAGCAGAACCCTGCGGCAGCCCATATAGGGAGTTCTCAAGGATAAACTCAGCATCTGCTGTTTTCCCTTGTGCAGTCTGATGGAAGAAATTATCAAAATACGTTGTATTTTCTTCTTTAATCAGCGAGTTCAGGAACGGTGTTACTTCTTCACCATGCAGTTCATAATTCATTAAGAATGTCTGAATGGATTCAAGATGAAGGTAGATCACATTCATGCCTTCGGCTTTTCCAAAATACTTCGGATTCGGATCAGCATAATTCGATTTAGTAAAGTTAATGACTTCGGTTGTATCACTGCTATCCGCCATAACTCTTTGTGCAGAGGCCTTTGTGCTTTGCACTGCATCATAGATCGTATAATTGTACATGCCTAAATATTTCACAATATAGTTACGGTCAAAACCTCTTGTCAAAAGCTCAGGGCGGTCTGTTTCAGCCAGGCCCAGATTTGCAAAGGAAATGGCAAGCGACGCATAGATTAAAGCTGCTGATCTGCGGCGAGTCAAATCCTTTGTTTCGATTTTAACGGCTTTAAAAATAAGCAAGCCGGCAAGAACGATGAAATCAAGGAAGAAAAAGATATCAGTTGGCTGTAATAGTGAGCTGATGCTTCCGCTGACATCACCGAAGTTCTGTGTCTGCGTCAATGTCGGCAGTGTAATAAAGTCATTAAAGAAACGGTAGTACACTGCATTTGCAAACAGCAGGAACGACAGGAAGAAATACATAACCATCAAAGCGATATATTTTCTTCTGCCTTTAAAAAAGAATGCAATTCCTAAAAACAGCAGTGAAGATCCCAGCGGGTTAATGAATAAGAGGAACTGCTGCAAGGCACTTTCAATGCCTAAATTAAATTGTGTCATTTGAGTAATATACGTTTTCATCCAGAGCAGAAATACTGCTAAAAAGAAAAAGCCTATATATTTATTCAATATATCCTGACTTTTATGAAGTAAAGTATTCAAAATCATACACCTGCCTTCTAGCACATTATTGTAACATATTTCACTAGTAATTTAAAATTTTAAAGTTGGCAATCAGCCTAATTATTAGTTTACCTGATAAATATTAATAATCTATGAACAGGAAAAAAAGCACTGCACAAGAACATAACTATACTCGCATTTAACAAAATGTCAAGCATGTCCAGATAAACTGCTCTTTAATGACGATAATAACAGGGTGAGCCCTTTTGCACATTTCTAAATGCTGCACGTCTATATAGACGAATGAAATGCAATTTGGTTTCACTTTTTATGTAAAAACTTATGAATCTATAACTTTTCAATGATGAAGAAAAATCAGACAACAGCCAATATATATGAAGAACGTAAACCAATTATACATTTAGACGAAAATTTTCATGAACCAAAAACAGTCATGCATTTTAGTAATGCCGATACTTACTTCTAACTGCTTTAATTGAAAACGTTTCAGTTTACCCTAGGAACAATTCCTCCTGGAGAATATTTTTAAACCTTTTCAAATATAAAAATACAGGAAATAGAAATAACAATAATACAAAGTAAAAAAACGAAAAAACGCCAGGAATTTATCCAAGCGCTCCTTTATATAATGGGCTAGATTATTTATTGATTTTGGATATTTTTTGAATCCTCTAATTCAGCTTTTGTGATTCCGCCAACGCCCCAATGCGTCTTAGGCACCGGCTGTATAATAACTCTCACTTGATTAGGATTAACTTCCAGTGAGCCCACTGCTGCTTCAGTCAAACTGCTTATCAGCTCTTTCAGCTGTGAATCTGACCTTCCATCTAATAAATGAACCTGAATAATTGGCATATTAACCCTCCACGCACAAGATCAAAAACCCAGCCAGGCTGGAATCATTAAGGTAGTTTGTTCCCAATAAGTAATGATTAATAACATCGTTATGCCCAGAAAAAGCATAGGCATTACTGACTTTACTAATTTCTCAAATTTAACTTCTGCGATTGAAGATACGATAAACAGGCCAGTCCCTACAGGAGGTGTCAGCAATCCAATAGTAAGGTTAATACAAATAATGACGCCAAAATGAATGGGATCAATCTGAAATCCTGTTGCTAACGGCATTAATACAGGCACTAAAATGATTAGTGCTGCGATTCCATCCAAAAACATTCCAACTATTAAAAGAAAAAGGTTCACAAGAATTAAAAATACGAATGGATTCTCAGAAATTGACAGCATGGCATTCGCAATCAATTGAGGTATTTGCTCAAATGCAATAACCCATCCAAATATATTTGCCATGGCGATAAGGAATGTTACTGTTGCAGTTCCAATTACAGTGTTCACGAACACCTCAGGCAAACATTTCCACTTTAATTCTTTATAAAAGAATAACCCTACAATGAATGCTACCACACTGGCAATTGCGGCAGATTCTGTTGCAGTAAATAAACCGCTCAATATTCCAAATGTAATGATTATGGGGATGAGCATTGCAGGCAAAACGTTTTTAAAAGCAGCCCATATTTGTGTTACACTAGCTTTCTTACTCCTGGGGAAATCCTGTTTATATCCTATGTACGCAATTAGAGAGATAAAGCCCAGACCATAAATTAGCCCGGGTATAATCCCAGCCATGAATAAAGCGCCAATTGATGTTCCGGATAATGTTCCATAAATAATAAAAATCATGCTTGGCGGAATAATAGGGGCCACTATGGAAGAAGCCAGGGTTAAGGCAGATGAAAATTCACGATTGTACCCTTCCCTTTCCATTTCCGGAACCATCACTTTACTCATCATTGCTGCCTGTGCATTGGCAGATCCTAATATGGATGCTAAAAACATATTGGCAATGACAGTAACGTAGGCTAATCCCCCTCGGACGTGCCCTACCAGCATTCTTGCAAAAACCACTAAGCGATTCGTAATCCCTCCCCTGTTCATCAATTCACCTGTCAGCATGAACAAAGGTATCGCTAATAGCCCGAAATTTTCCATTCCAGAGTATAGTCTCTGGGGAGTTGATTCAAGCAGCACATAATTTCCCGTTACTATGAAATAAACTATGGTTGTCATTCCAAGCACCAATGAAATGGGGATTCCCATCAGCAGCAATACAAAAAAAGCGATTACGACCAGAAACATCATTTTGCTTCACTCCTTTTTGTCACATCCAGGAGATTACTTATCAAATGAATACTTGCAAACAGGAAACCGATTGGCAATATGGAGTAAGGTATCCACATTGGCAGTAAAATGGCGCTCGATTTTTGAATTCCCACGGATGGGGAAAGAATCCATTTAAAGCAATAAAAAAGAAGAATAGCCATAAAGATGAGCATTAAAATATGAGCAAGAAAGGAAACCGCTTTGTTAATAGTTCCTGGCAGCATATCCGTTAGCAGTGATACAGAAGCTTGAGTCTTATATTTAAGACCCAAGCTTCCTCCTATAAACGTTATATATATCAGCAGAAAGATTGAAACCTCTCCAGCCCAAAACAACGGAGCATTGGCGGAGCGAAAGATTACAGCTAAAGAAACAATAAGCGCCATTGCAAACATGAGGATGATAGCCAGTTTTTTTTCAAGACTGGCTATCATATCACTTAGCTTATTCACACATTTCCCCCCTTTGAATATTTTACTTGCGGAATGTATCAAGGAATTCCTGAATTAAAGGATCAGCTTGTCCAAACTTTTTATCAAATTCTTTAATATAAGGCTGGAACAATGCAGCATCAATTTCGTAAATGTTCATTCCTTCATCGCTTAAAGTCTTTTTAAAATCTTCCTCCTGCTTGGAACGAGTTTCTGCTGAATAATCAGCAGCCGCTTTAATTGCTTCATCAATGATTTTCTGGTCCTCCTCAGGCATTTTGTCATAGGAAGCCTTATTTATCATTGCGACAGCAGGCCAAACCATATGATTTGTAACTGCCCCATATTCCACTACTTCGTGATACTTGTTTGTAATGGCTGCATCTAAATCCATATCCATGCCATCGATTACACCAGTCTGAATAGCTGCATACACTTCGGGAAGCGGCAGGGATTCAGGTGAAGCCCCCAAAGATTTATAAAACTCCTGCAATGGAGGACTAGGTGTTACACGAAATTTTAATCCCTTCATATCTTCTGGTTTTAAAACTTCTTTATCTTTAAATAACATAACCCGGCTTCCTGCAAATAAGTAATCAAGCCCCTTTATTCCCTGATCGTCCATTGTTGTAAGAATTTTCTTGGCAATCTCTGTATCACGGGCTTCATTTGCTTCATTCAGATCCTTAAAAGCGTACGGTGAAAACCATGCAGTGAATGCTTCAGCACGTGAACTTAAATAAGCAGCCGTAATAAAACCAAAATCAACTGATCCTGCAGAAATTTGCTGAACCATATCAGCCTCTGTTCCAAGCTGGCTTGCGGGATAAATCTCCAATTTCATTCTTCCACCAGAACGGGTCTCAAGCTCTTCTTTGAATTTTTCGGCTGCTTTATGCCACATATGATCGGTTGGTGTAATATGTGCCAGCTTGAAATTATAAGTTGCTCCCTGCGATGATGTAGAAGCCGTGTCAGAAGAACCCTTTCCGCTGCAAGCTGCAGTAGCTAAAATCAATAAACTTACTATTAATATAAGCCCCATACTTTTTACTTTCTTCATTAATAAACACCCCTTTAAGGATTAATGGAAACAAGTGCGAACACTATCATTTTATTAATCTATATGGAATACTTTAGTAATGTCTATCAGCCTAGCTAATCTCTTTATTGAGGATATCAGCGGATTCTTTCATTCCGACAAGAGCTCCATCTCTTTTTTTCATGAACCAATATGCCAATGACAAGAAAATTAACCATGGCACACCGAATTGGAGCATTATCCTAAAATCTGTAAACCATGTAGAAATCATAAGACTCAATAGAAGTACCGCGCCTAATATTGGAAGAAATGGATAACCTAACATTCTTACAGGAAGCTTTCGACCACCTGTTTTTTCCCACTTTCTCCTGAAAAACAGATGGGAGATAAAAATCATCAACCAGGTGAATATGGCACCAAACATGGAAATTCCCATCATAAAGGCATAAGAGGAACCAGGAAGTAAGGCATTTACCCCTGCTGCGATAAAAATACCAAGTGTTGAAATAGCAAGAGCACTAACTGGGACCCCTTTTCTATTCACTTTAGCTAAAAATGCCGGTGCAAATTTTCCGCGAGATAAAGAATACATCATGCGTGTAGATGCATATAGCTGACTATTCATGGCTGATAATGCAGCTGTCAAAATGACAAAATTCATGATGCCTGACGCACCAGGTATCTGGAGAATTTCCATGACCTTTACAAACGGACTTTCTTCAACCCCTGCGGATTTCCAGGGAACCAGCATCAACATGATACCTATAGTCAACATATAGAAAGTGGATAATCGAAATACTGTTGCTTTTAATGCTTTAGGAACAGCAACATCAGGATCCTTTGCTTCTCCTGCAGTAACAGCTATCATTTCAGTTCCTAAAAAGCTGAAAAGAGATATAAAGATCGCAACCCACATACCCCAAAGGCCAAACGGCATAAAGCCACCACTGTCCACCAAATTACCTGCACCAATATCTGGTTCTGATGATGTTCCAAAAAGGATATAGGATCCAAGAAGAACAAATCCAACAATGGCACTAATTTTTATCATAGAAAACCAATATTCAAAGGTGGCAAACGTGTTAACACTTGTAGCATTTACATAAATTAAGATTGCTGCAAATAATAATATCCAAACCATTCCTGGAACTTGGGGAAACCAGTATTTCATGTAGACGGCAATTGCACTTACCTCAACACCTACAGCCAGCACATTTCCAATCCAATAAGAATAGCGAACAAGGAATCCAGCCATTGGGCTAATATATTTTTCAGCAATTGTTCCGAAAGAACCCGAGGTAGGGTGTGCTACAGACATTTCAGCCAGGCATCCCATTAAGAGCAGAACAATAAACGCCCCAATCGCGTAGCTTAATAATACACTTGGTCCAGCAGTACTTATGGCAAGTCCGCTGCCAAGAAAAAGCCCAGTCCCGATCGCACACCCCATGGCGATCATTGTCAGCTGATTGGTTTTTAGGTCTCTTTTTAACCCAGAACTATTAATATTGGTTTGATTATGATTCTTCTCCATATCCATCATCCTTTACCATTGCCAAAATTCCCTTGGAACCAGCAAAGGATACAGTAACACTGACTGTATCTTCTGCTGATATCCCACGGATTAAATAGGAAAAATTTAAACAAAATGAATTCGAGGGACATCCTATTTCACTATGCACCTGATTTACAGGAAATAGAGACTGAACCCAATTCCGCAAACTGAACGGAAACAGCGTCACCTGGTTTAAAGGCAATGGCTTCGGATATTGCCCCGCTTAAAATAATATCTCCTTTCTTGATTCCCCTTCCGGATTCTCCAAGTTTATTTACCGCCCAAGCTGCAGAGGCTGCGGGATGACCTAATACTGCAGCACTCGATCCTGTTTGTGCAACTTCACCGTTCTTTGACATCACCATGCCAAGCTGACCTAAATCTACGGAATCCGGCTTCATCCATTTACTGCCCAGAACAAAACGTGAGGACGAACAGTTATCTGCTATCACGTCTGCTAAAGTAAACTTGAAGTCCAAATACCGGCTGTCAATAATTTCGATTGCCGGAGCAACATATTTCGTTACACTTAGTACATCTTCTGCAGTAACGCTTGTTCCTTGCAGATCTTCACCAATCATAAAAGCAATTTCAGGTTCAGCCTTTGGATGAATGAATTGATTGAAATCGATTGGCTCCCATTCAAAGCCAAGCATGTCGTCAGTGAGAATTCCATAAATCGCTTCATGTACACCCATCATTTGCTGTTTAGCCTTGCTGGTTAATCCGAGTTTTAAACCCACTCGCCGCGAACCATCTTTTTCTCTTCTTTCAATCAGCTTTTCCTGAATCAAATAAGCTTCTTCAAAGCTTAATTCAGGTAGTCGATCCGTTATTTTCACCACTTCCCGCTGTTCTTTTTCAGCTGAATATAAATATTCCACAATTTCCATGTCTGCACCACTGGTTAATGTCATTATTACACCTCCAAGATTCGTGCTTGTGCCAGCTCTGAGGCAACATCTAGAATCATATCCTCCTGGCCGCCCACCACTTTTCGTTTTCCTAACTCTATTAAAATATCTCTGGGATCCAACCCAAAACGCTTCCCTGCCCGTTCTGCGTGCAGCAGAAAACTTGAATATACTCCTGCATAGCCTAATACCAGGCTGCCCTTATTAATTTCCTGCGGTTTCGGAACTAACGGACCTACCGTGTTTTCTGCAATATCCATCATTTTATAGAGATCAATACCGGCATTTATACCCATCCTGTCTAAAACCGCCAGCAATACCTCAGTTTGTGTATTTCCTGCGCCTGCTCCCAGACAGCGGACACTTCCATCGATCCTGGTAGCCCCTTCTTCAATGGCCGCTAATGTATTTGCAACAGCAACAGATAAATTATTATGGCCATGAAACCCTACTTCAATATTCAAGGAGTCGCGAAGTGCAGCAATTCTTTCACGAACTTGATGCGGCAAAAGGGCTCCTGCCGAATCGGTTACATATACAGCTTGTGCTCCATAGCTTTCCATTAACTTTGCCTGTTCAACTAATTTCTCAACTGGTGCCATATGGGCCATCATCAGAAAGCCTAATGTTTCCATTCCCAATTCTCGTGCTGCGCTAATATGCTGTGCAGATACATCAGCTTCCGTTACATGAGTGGCCACTCTAACTAATTCTGCTCCTATAGAATGAGCTTGCTTTAATTCT
Source organism: Bacillus sp. 7894-2 (assembly GCF_002272225.1). NCBI lineage: Bacteria > Bacillati > Bacillota > Bacilli > Caryophanales > Bacillaceae > Bacillus > Bacillus sp. 7894-2. The sequence goes on along the minus strand of NZ_NPDG01000007.1, from coordinate 24,699 downwards.
TGACAGGTTCCAATCCCTGGAATTAGCAGCACAGCAATTTTCGCCTGTTTGCATTCATCAACTGCAGCCTCAATGAGTTTCATTTCATTGACACGTGACCTTCCGTACTGAAGGGTAGAACCACCTAATCCGTCTCCATGACTGACTTCGATATAGTGCATCCCGGCATCGTCCAATTCTTTGACAACTCGACGGACTTGTTCTTCATTATATTGATGTGCAACGACATGGCTTCCATCCCGCAAACACACTTCTGTTATTTTAATAGGCTTGTCACTTTTTCGAATCAACTGTGTCACCATGCCTTTCTATCAACCACTTATTACATTCTGAACCAGTAAATTTTTGGCGAAGTTTTCTGCCACACGAGTTGCGGAAGCTGTCATAATGTCGAGATTGCCTGCGTAAATAGGAAAATAATCACCAGCACCCTCTACTTCTATAAATACGGTCACACGATTTTCATCAAATAACGGCTTTTGCTTCAAACGATATCCAGGTACATATTCCTTAACCGTCTCGACCATTTCATTTATCGATTTAAGGATTGCATCCTGATCCATATTTTTAACTTCACAGTAAATGGTATCTCGCATCAGGATAGGCGGTTCCGCTGGATTTAGAATAATGATGGCTTTTCCTTCATCAGCCCCTCCAACTTCCTCAATCCCTCTTTTGGTAGTGATTGTAAATTCATCGATATTTGCCCTCGTCCCCGGTCCCGCACTTTTGCTTGAAATAGTTGCAACGATTTCAGCATAAGCTACATCAGCAACACAATTTATTGCATGAACAATAGGAATGGTTGCTTGTCCTCCGCAAGTTATCAGGTTTACATTTAAAGCTTCATTATGAATAGGTGCTTCTACAGCAGGACTGACAAATGGACCTTTTGCAGCGGGAGTCAAATCAATTGCCAGTTTTCCTAATTCTTCTAATACTTCCGCATGTCTAATATGTGCTTTCGCTGACGTTGCATCAAAAACGATATCAGCCAAATCCGGATTTTCTTTTAAGGCTTGAATACCATTTGAAAAAATTGGATAACCCAAATCTTTTGCACGTTTTAACCCTTCAGACTCTGGATCAATCCCGATCATTGCTGTGAGGTCAATAACGTCACTTCTTTCCAGCTTATACATAAGATCGGTGCCTATATTGCCAGAACCGATGATTGCTGCTTTGATTTTAGCCAAAATATTCACCCCTCATTATTCAAATGTGACTGAAACAGAACCCAAGCGTCCGAAATGGGCGGACACAGTATCACCTGCTTCTGCTGTTATCGCTCCGCTTAGAGCTCCTGGAAGAATGAGTTCCCCGGCTTTTAAGGTAATGTCAAATTCATGGAGCTTATTCGCAAGCCATGCAATAGCCTGAGCTGGGTGGCCAAGTGCTGCAGCACCTGATCCAGTAGAGATCAACTCGCCATTTTTATACAAGCTCATCCCGATGCTGCGCATATCCATTCCGTCTATTTCGGTTAATTGCTTCCCGACTACAACTTTTGCCGAGGAGCCATTATCTGCAACTGTATCAATCAGCTGAATTTTCCAATCGGCTATCCTGCTATCAATAATCTCAAGAGTTGGAGTTATGTACTTTGTAGCCATCATTACATCCAGCCAGGTTACATTTGGCCCCTTCAGATCTTCACCAAGGATAAATCCGATTTCAGCCTCCACTTTGGGACTAAGCAGATCATTCATCTTAACCTTTCCATCACTCATTACCTTCATATCATCAAGCAAATGTCCGTAATCAGGCTCATCTACACCAAGCATTTGCTGCATAGCCACACTTGTCAGTCCAACCTTTTTGCCAATGATCCTGCGGCCTGAGCTAATTTTCTGTTTTATCACTTCCAGTTGGATATGGTATGCATCCCTTGCATTCAGGTTTGAATATTTCTGAGTAAGCGGAGTCATTGCCTGTTTCGTTAATTCAGCTTCCAGTAAATCTTCTACAATTTCATTTATTAGCAGATTCATATACTCACTCTCTCTTATAATCGTTAATTAAGGAAAAGAAGAGTGCGGGTTAAGCACTCTTTTATAGTTTCATGGTGATGGTTTTCGCTTCCGTATAAAATTCGAAACTATGGCGGCCTCCCTCACGGCCAATTCCACTTGCCTTTGAACCTCCAAAAGGTGTTCTTAGATCTCTGTAATACCAGCAATTAATCCAAAATAACCCTGAATTAATGCTTGATGCTACCCGATGGGCACGGCGGAGGTCGTTTGTCCAAACAACACCTGCAAGACCATAGATAGAATCATTTGCAATTTGGACAGCTTCTTCTTCTGTTTTAAATGGAATGACAGATAAAACCGGACCAAATATTTCTTCCTGAGCTACCTTCATTTTATTATCCACATCATAAAGGACAGTTGGCTCATAAAAATTGCCTTCAACGAGCGAGGTAATTTTCTTACCGCCGATGGCAAGCTTAGCACCTTCGGCTATTCCCGCTTGAACATACTCATCCACTGTTTCAAGATGTCCTTTTGAAACCAATGCCCCCATGTCCGTATCCTCACGAAGCGGGTCCCCCACCTTGATTTTTTTAACGGCTTGGACAAACTTGTCGAGGAAAAGATCATAAATGCTTTCTTGTAAAAGCAAACGGGATCCTGCTAAACAAATTTCACCCTGGTTTCTAAAAATAGCATCAATTGAACCTTCAATGGCTTCATCCAGGTTTGCATCTTCAAACACAATATTTGCAGACTTGCCTCCAAGCTCCAGCGAAACTGGGATTAATTGCGAGGCAGCATTTTTCATGACCGTTCTGCCGGTTGTGCTATCACCTACAAACGAAATGCGCCGTACAGATGGATGTTTGGTCATTGCTGTACCGGCTGTCCCTCCTGGACCTGTAATTATATTAAGCACACCTGGAGGAAGCCCGGCATCATTGGCAATTTCTCCGAGCATTACTGCACTTAATGGTGTATAGGAAGCAGGTTTCACAACGACTGTATTTCCTGCTGCCATTGCTGCAGATGCCTTCCATGTCATTTGCATAAAAGGCAGGTTCCAGGGAATAATTAAACTTGTTACACCGGCTGGGGCGTATTTGGAGTAAGACATATATTTTGTCTGATCATAATGTTCATGGTGAATGTAGTTTGCCATTTCGGCAAAGAACTTTAAGTTTGCTGCCGCTCTCGGAATATCAAACCCCCGGCTCTCCTTGATCGGTTTTCCCACATCCAGTGTTTCAACACGAGCTATTTCGTCAGCTCGATCCATTATAAGGTCAGACATCCTGCATAAGATCTCAGATCTTTCAGCAACCGGCATTTTACTCCAGGTTCCGCTATCAAAAGTACGCTGAGCTGCTTCAATTGCGTGATTGACATCTTCCTCATTTGCCTTGGCAACAGATGCAAGTTTTTGGTTCGTGGCAGGATCAAGGGTGTCAAAGCTCTCTCCTGAAACTGAGTCACGGTATTCTCCATTAATAAAGAGTTTTGCGTCCTTAATAACCTTCTGCTGTAATTGCGTCATTTCATATCGCCTCCTGCCCCTCTATTTCAAGCACCATCTCAACTTCCACGGCATTATTGTTTGGCAGTTGAGCCATACCGACAGCTGACCTTCCGTGCTGGCCTTTATCTCCAAAAATTTGAACAAGTAAATCTGAAGCGCCATTCATGACCTTGGGCTGATCGGTAAAATCATCAGCACTATTCACAAAGCCAAGAATTTTTACGATTCTTTTTACTTTGTTAAGGTCGCCAACCTCTTGTTTTACAACAGCCAATAGGTTTAACATACATTGTCTGGCCGCTTCATACCCAACCTCTATCGGGAGATCTTCTCCTAACCGCCCCCGGTATTCATCTGTCCCTTGCCCAGACGTAAATAGAAGGTTTCCTGTTCGGACACAGCTGACATAGTTTCCTGCGGATGAACGGACTGGCGGCAGCTTGATCGCTAGCTCCTCTAATTTTTGTTCAGGACTTACCGTTCCATTAACCATATTTTCAACTCCCAACCTTAGCAGGCACATTTAAAAATCGAAGAGCATTTTTTCCCAGCATAGCTTCTGTTTGTTCAGCTGTAAGATCAAGGGTTTCATCTATTACTTTACCAGGCCGTATTTCCCTTAATAGAAATGGATAATCTGAACCCATAATGATTTGCTCATGCCCAAAATTCTGCAGCAAATAGTTTAAATTAATAGGATCATTTACCAAGGAATCAAAATAAAACTTCTTCGCATAATAACTAGGCGGTTTCTCCAGCAGCCTTAAATGAGGCCAAACCTTCCAGCCTTGATCAAGACGCGGCAATAAGTATGGTAAAGAACCTCCGCCGTGTGCAAAACAAATTCTTAAACGCGGGAATTTTTCAATCACTCCACCTAAAATTAAGCTTGCACCTGCAAGTGCAGTTTCACTTGGCATTCCAACAGTGTACATCAGATTATGCCTTGGCATTCTCTCTTTCCCCAAGGTTTCCCAAGGGTGTATAAAAAGCGGCACATCCCACTTCTCAGCCATCTCGAAGAATTCGATTAAAGATGGATCATCCAGATTGTTACCGTTTACATTAGTGCCAATCTCAATACCCCTTAAGCCTAATTCATGGATGCATCGATCCATTTCACGAATCGCAGCCTGCACATCCTGTAAAGGGACTGTACCTAAACCGATAAATTTAGAAGGGTTTTGACTTACAGTCTCTGCAATAAAATCATTCTGTATTCGAGCAAGAATAGATGCCTCTTCAGCAGGCGCCCAGTAAGAAAAGGTTACGGGAATAGGAGAGAGCACTTGAATGTCCACATGTTCTCTTTCCATGTCATGTATTCTCTTTTCAGGACTCCATACTTGATCTGTCACTTCACGAAACACCTTGCCACCTACCATGATATTTGCACCGCAGGCACATGTTCGCTCAAGAGCTGGCCACTTATCTCCCATTAAATTTTTTGTTAATTCAGTGAAATTCTCTGGGATTATATGAGTATGAAAGTCTACTCGCATTTCCATTCACTCGCTTCCGGCGCCATGACATGCCCGCAATGTTCGCACGTTCTCAGGTCCCTACTGCTGTTAAATTCAGCAATTGCTTCTTTGACCTGTACTTCAATATTCGTCAGCTGAATTTTGACTCTGTGGAGCTCATGGTCACATTCATCACAGAACCAAACGAAATCCTCCAACTCTCCTTTTGCACGATTGCGTTCAATAACCAATCCAATCGTATCTGCAACACGATGTGGAGAATGCGGAACATTTGCTGGAAGAAGGAACATTTCTCCTTCTTTAACTTCAATAACTTCACGCTTTCCTTCATCATTAATGACCTCTACATAACAGCTGCCCTTGATTTGATAGAAGACTTCTTCTGATGGATCCACATGGAAATCACGTCTTTTATTTGGGCCGCCAAGCAGCATCACCATTAATTCAGCATCCTTCCAAATGACCTTATTATTGACTGGCGGCTTTAATTGGTCCTTATTTTCCTCAATAAACTGCATTAGATTGATAGGCATAAATTTGCTTTTCACTTTCATAATCAATTGCTCCCTTCAATTTTATTCATTGACCTGCGCATATTCTTTTTTTAATGTTTTTTGCATATGAACCACTTCATCAGCAAGATGTGAAATTCTTTGCAGAACGTCTGGATCGCTGAGTTCATTCTTTTCATTAAAATGATCTCTATTTGCGTAAACGTAGCTTGGTGCAACAAAAGCACGGAAGAAACCTGCTATTGGCTTAAGCTGATTCTCAATAACAAGGTAGTGCTGGTAGGTACCCCCATTTGCAGTAAACCCCATAACTTTGTTCCTAAGATCATTGGGATTGATTAAGTCAAAGAGGTTTTTTAAGACGCCCGGAATCGACCCCTGAAAAATAGGAGTACCAATAATGTAAAAGTCAGCAGAAGAAACCATTTCAATTACCTTCTTTGTATCTTCTGAATAAGTATTAGGATCACGGCCATCACAAAATTGAACATCATAATCCATCATGTCTAAATATTCAACTTCGATATCCGGATATTTCAGCTCCACTTCTTCCAGAACTTTTTTTACGACAATCCCTGTTTTGGCACCTATGATTGTGCCGGATATACCCAACAATTTCATTTTTTGTTCCCCTTTCTATTCTCCCGCTGGCCAGCCGAGAAGAGAGTGGGAACTCTGGACCTCACCTCTTGACAGCAATTGCCGAATCCTTGTAGATGAGATGCGATTCCCGCTTGAACAGCAGACTGGTTCTATGACCCGTACAGTAAAATACTTTTGTAATAGATGAATATCTCCGTCACGATTCCTTCCAAAACGGAAATCTTCCCCGACGATAATTTCAAGCGGGTTTAATTTTGATAAGGTTTCTATAAATTCCTCAGCACTTGCTTGAGCATACACATGATCAAAACGAGCAATTACCACTTTATCAACACCTAGCACTTCTAATTTCGGTAATTTTTCTTGGATCGAACTCAGCATGTATGCTCCTTGAAAATAAACACGCGGCGGCGGGTCAAAGGTATAGACAAGGCTGGGTGCATTTAAAAATTTTCCTCTTTTAACAGCTTGCTTTATTACCTCCTGGTGGCCACGATGCACGCCGTCAAAGGCACCCACAGCAATGACAGAACAAGGCAATGCTAGAGAAGAATAGATATGTGTTTCCACTTGGCCCCCCCCTCCCTCTCTTTTCGAACTAGTTAGCTGCAACTTCTTTATCCAGCGTACATACCTTTAATGCTTCATCCACCATATCGTGAGTATGGAGGCGTTTATAATTATTAAAAAAGATTCCTCTTTTGCGAATTGGATCTCCAGTATAATATCTTTCATACTGCAGCAGCCTTTGGCCAAAAGCCTCACCGCATAAATCCCATGCAAGTTTGAAAATACTCACTCTTTCTAGGGAAGATACACCTGCTCTGCCAACATAGTAATTCTCAATATCTTCTCTCAATGCACTTTCAAAGTCGGCTCCAGTAGGGGACATGAGCAGCCCGCCTGCTCCAACTATTTGCATCACTTCGATTGCCCTTGGGTACATTTTCGGCAGTAAACCCCTTATCGTTTCCAAAGGTACATAATCAGGCATCGCCTCGCCATTTTCTGTTATGGAGTAGTTATACTCTGCTACATCCAGCAAAGCTCTAATGGATTCAAGTGATTGAATAATTTCGGCCAGATCATTTTGCACATTTAAATACCCATCTACCCCAATTGCATCTGCTAGCTTCATAGCTACTTCTGTAGCAAATTGCAATTTTATCAGTCCTCTTACCCCCGTTTGATGTGCAGGCTGCTGTCCTGCACCTGTCAGAGGATACAGCTTGTTCGCAGCTTCGATATTGTTATATAAAAACACTCGATCCCATGGAACGACTACGTCATCAAAAACAAGCAGCGCATCCATTTCTTCAAACCGGGAAGCAAGCGGATGATCAAAGACGGAACGTGTTCCATCCTGCATGGCTTCTCGGCAAATAATACGAATACCTGGTGTATCAAGTGGAATAGCAAAAGCTAATGCATATTTTTCATCTCCAGGACTAAATCCAGGGAAGGAATAAATGATGACCTCCTCTGTAATTGGTGCAAGTGTTGCAAGCATCTTAGCTCCTCGGACCACTAATCCTTCCGGAGTTTCCTTTACAGCTCCCAGATGAGTATAAGTGTCCTTCTGTTCATGTGAAGATTTGCTTCTATCATTCTGAGGATTTATGATTGCGTGTGTCAGAAATAAATCATTATCACGTACATATTTATAATAATTCCGTACATTTTCTGCCCAGGATTTATCATACTTCTCAAAAAACCAGGCATTATGATAAAACGACGTTAAGACAACATTTAAAAAGTCAGGTGTTCTGCCCATCAATCCGTAGGTAGCTTTGGCAAAAGCTTCAAAAATTGCTCTCCTTTTCTTTAAATCTTCAAAGCTTTTCGGCACGAGGAAAGCATTATTCACTCTCTCTCCGGTCTCCTCACAAATATGGGTAATCTTATCCATATATTCAGGTTCATGCTGCATATCATATAATTTGGCAATTTCAAGTATTGGCTGTTTAAATACAGGCTCTGTAAATACATCTTCTACTTTTTTACCAGCCATCCAAACCTCGGGTTTACGCTTTTTAATAGCTTCGATATATTGAGCACCAGTTCTGATTCCCATATCTTACCTCCAACTTTTTGTTATTTTCAGTTTGAATTGTAATATTAAATTTTTTAAGTAACTGTAGTCTATTTAACATAAAATTAATTTAAAATTTCTAAACAATTAAAATAGTCTAAAATCCCATAGTTTTTTTCTACAATTTCCCCTATGATAATAGTAATTTCTGAGACAAAAATTTTCGCTGATGATTACACACACATTTTCATTAGGAGGGAATAACTTGGTTACTGTCTATGAACATGTTTTTCATTGGGAGGATTACTTAAAGTTGGGTAAAAGGAGGTTTATCAGAAAGAAAGAACATATTTATACTCAGGGAACAAATGGGGATGGATTTTATTTTCTTCATAAAGGTCTTGTCAAAATTGTTACTGTAACAGCAACTGAGAAAGAAAGAGTCTTAAATATTGTGATCCCTAATCAGCTTTTAGGAGTTCAATCATTAGACCAAAAAAAACATTTTACGACTGCTGTGGCGGTAAAAGATTCCGTTGTCTATCACTTCTCATCTGAGGAATTCAGAGATTTCATGGTTCAATATCCGGATTTAAATCAGCTTTTTTCAAAAAGTGTCATACACAAAATGAAGATTCTTTTAGATCGGATAAATATGAATGCGCTTACATCCGAACAGAGGGTTGCATTGCTTCTTCAGAATGTTTGTGATGAATTCAAAAATTACGAAATACCACTATCACAGCAGGATCTCTCCAGTTGTACTGGTTTAACTAGAATAACAGTGTATAAGGTTTTAAAAGAATGGAAAGAGAAGGGCATTATAGACACAGACAATAAAAAATTTTACATAAAAAAACCAGATTTCCTAAGAAACCTAGTCAAGCAGTCATATTAATCATTATCGATGATAGCTTTTAATTTATTCATATCCTTAATAAGGATTTGCCTGTTTATTAATGTTATGTAATTTGCTTTTTTCCATTTTTGAATCACTTTATTTACAGTAATCCTTGAAGCCCCAATATATTTGGAAAATGCAGTCTGATTCATGGATACCTTCCCGTTTTCTTCTGCCAATTTGATAAGATAATAGGCCATCTGGTGTTCAACAGGACTATCCATGAAGGTGATTATATCTGCTAGCGTCCGGAATTTATAAATAAGAGAATCGGTATAAATTTCAGCTGCATTAGAATGCTTTTTACAAATAGTAGTGTAGACATCATCAGAGAAGAAATAGATTTCAGAGGGAAGTATGGTAATCGCACTTGTAAGATATTGTTCGCCTTGAATTCCATGTTCACCAAATAGCATGCCTGAGGGAACTATATTGATAATACGCTCATCTCCTTTATCAGATAGGAGGGTAATCTTTATTTCACCTTTACGTAAATAATAGAAGCCTTTACCTTTTTCACCCTGGCGATAAATCACCTTATTCTTATCTGCGTTAAATAATTGACCATAATGCAAATACGGCTCCCACCTATTGCGAAGCTTATTCATGTGCTCACCTTCTTTATGAATATTTTATAACTCAATTAATCAGGTGTATGTTTTATTGCTGCAAATCTATTAATTAATAATAAATATAACATTTATCTATATTTCTAAACAATCACTTCATCTAGCGGGATAAAAATAAAAACCCCTTCCAAAAAGAAGAGGATTAAAACAAAACTAAATATCCTGGAATTGCAGCGGGATATCCTCATTATTGCTTGCAATTAAACTTTCGATACTCTTTGTCACCTTCGTCGTATAACTGAAATCCCCATAGCAATATGGGTAGCGGAAGTTATTTTTGTCGCCACCGCAGTTATAAATCTGCGGATTCTTTTCGGCCTGGGCAAGAGAAAATTCTTTTGCAATCTCCTCGCTATGCTTCCCGCCCTTCTGGGATACATAATCAATATATCCGATTCCCATATTATAAGCCTGAATAATGGTTGGAAAATCTACCTTTTTGTTATTGCCGTAGTCTAAAGCGCGCTTAAAATGCTTAACACCTTGTTTGATGCTCTGTTCCGGATCCTGAATGGAGTTAGGTGGCAGTCCTGCTGATTCGGAGGCCTGCATGGGGTCCCCGCCTTTCCCTTTGCTTTCCTGCTGCATGATCGCTGCCAGAACAAGTGTGTATTCTTCGAGATTGACCTCTTTCAATTCCATTTCAAGTAAAGGTGTGTAATTCTGGACGTCTTTAGATACCATATTTGGCAGCAAAGAAACTGCAGTTTCCTTTATATTAATCTGCTTGAATTGATCAAATAAGACGAAAATCAAAACCATAAAAAATAACAGTAAGGCTATATTTGAACTGCGTTTTATACGCTTTTTGCTTTTTCTGCGCTTCATTGCTGCACTCCCGGTTTCTCTATTATTATTTCAGATTATTATTATAGCAGAAAATACTGATATTTTAATAGAAAAGCTCCTTTAGAGAAGCTGGAAAATACTTTATAGATATTGTTGGATTTTTATTTGTTATTTCTACTCATAACCATAATTCCTCCCTCTTCCTCCAGTGGCTTTATGACTGCCGACATATCCTGCTCGCTTAGTCCTTTCTCTGCTGCTGTTTGGAATGCTTTTTCCGCCATCTGCCCTGTGAATTGATTAAGTCCTGCTTCCTGCATTAGCTGGTTGGCAAGCCGGACATCCTTGTGAACGTATTTCACTGCCCCACCTGGTGTGAAATGGCGGTCGAATACGTATTGTTCCATATGCCTGCGGAGGATTCGGCTGTCGCCATAGCTTGCCTTCAATACATTAAAAAGCTGTTCAGAGTCCAATCCATAAGCAGCTCCGGTGACCATTGCCTCTGATGCAGCCAGCGAGTGGACAGCAACAAGATACTGATTAATCAGCTTGGCAATGCTGCCTGACCCCGAAGGGCCCATATATTCTATAGTTTCACCGAGCACATCAAGTACCGGCTTAACTTTCTGAAAGGCCATTTCCCCGCCGCCAGCCATGATCGTTAAAGTGCCATTTTCGGCCCCTTCTGGTCCGCCGCTGACAGGACAGTCAAGATAACTGATTTCTTTTGCACCTGCTATCCCATAGATGGTTTTACTCGTATCTGCCCCTACAGAAGTAAGGTCAATGCATATCGTTCCTGGCTTGGCATTGTCAATGATTCCTTCTTTACTCATATAAACGGCCATAACATCTTGAGGCATCGAAAGACACGTGCATATAATTTCACATTGTTTGGAAAGCGCACTTACTGTTTCTTCATAAATCGCTCCATTTTCTATGAGTGGCTTTACTTTTTGGAATGTCCGGTTATGTACTGCCACTTGAAAACCATGGCCTAGCAGCCGCCGGGCCATTCTGGAGCCCATCACGCCTGTTCCAATAAACCCGATCTTCATGAGGTCACCTCTTTCAGCCAAGCAAGGCTGTCAGCGCTTTTGCCTTGCGGATTGTATTCAAGACCAATAATGCCTTTATAGTGTTTCTGCAAATATAGGAGGATCTCTTTATAGTTCATTTCTCCCGTCCCCGGCTCATGTCTGCCCGGATTGTCTGCAATCTGTACATGTGAAACCAGCTCAGCATATTTTTGAAAAAAAGAAAGAGCCTGGCCATGAATTCTTTCAATATGATAAAAGTCGAATTGCAGCTTCACATTCGGCAAGTCGACACTATTAATTATCTCTTCAGCCTGCCGGATATCATTTAAGAAATAGCCAGGCATGTCGAATGAATTGATTGGCTCAATTAATAAGTTAATTCCGTGCTTAGACATTGCATTGCCCGCAAAAGAGAGATTCTCAATAAAAACATTCTGATTATTACTCGAGTGTACCCCCGCCATGCAATGAATCTTCTTTACCCCAAGGCCTTTCGCATAACGGATCCCGATTTCAACTGATTTCCTGAATTCTTCTATGCGATTGGGGTCTGCAGCGAGTCCCCTGTCCCCTTCTTCCCAGTGACCGGGAGGCAGGTTACTTAAAACCATTGTTAAATCATTGAGCTTAAGCTCATTTCTTATTTCTTCTATTGTATATGCATATGGAAATTGACATTCTACAAGATCAAAACCAGCTTCACGGGCTTTTTTGAAACGGTCTAAAAAAGGAACTTCAGTAAAAACGGTTGATAGATTGACAGAAAAATTGTTCATGATAGCCTCCTTGAATAGGATTTTCATAAAGTGAAACTTTAATCAGTGGGGGTTTTCCTTATCCCCCACTGATTTTTAATCGCGTTCTAGTGTCGCTAAAATCTACGCTAGCGATCGATCAATCGACACAACGAACACGATTGGTTCAACTAAGCCTCTGAGTCTTGAAGTGGGGGTCTTACTGCCCGTTAGACTGCGATAAATAAAAATAGTCTTTCTATTAAATTGTTGTTTTTGGATATAAATTAAGCCAGTTAATTTCGCACGACACACTTGCTGCCTGGGGGATTTGCAGCTCCCTTAATAGGAACTTAAACAAGATGGGAATTTCAATATTCCCCATTTTTATTAAGACAAATTACATGAAAGATTCTGTTATACTTTAATTCGATAAAAGTGAAGAGAATCCTTTTTAGTCTTTTATATAGAAAAAGCCTGCTCCTAATACTTTTTGAGCAGACTTTTTATATAATTACTTATTAACATTTTCTAAAAATCGATCTGTTATTTCATCCCAATTATCAAGGAATGAGTTGCGATTTAGGCTATCGAGCTCTAAGAATAAATCACGCGCCTCCTGATCCACTGTCAAAAAATAATCCCGGTAATGATCATCATATCTTAAGAAAATATCTGTATCAATTTTTTCTTGATCATTCAAATAATTTACAGCTGATTGGAGATTTTTGTGTTCCCTGTTCATCTTTTCCTGCTCTGTCTTGTGCCAATCGTTCAACTGTGATTGTACAGTATTAAACAGATTATTAATGGCTGCATTGGTGTCTTCATGCCATTCAGACCAAACTTTAGCCATTTCCGCTGTCCTGTTAAATTCAGATTTTAGATCCTGCTCATTTTGAACGTTCACAAACTGGCCATTGGCGGCCTTTGCCATTTCCTTTAATTGATTAAGGCCCTCATTGTCTACCTGGTAGCCAATGATATTGACAACAGGCTTAAGGTTGGATCACCAAGGCTTTCCATAACTTTAACAGGATCTCCTCCGCATGTTTCAATCCCGTCGCTGACTATGTAGATTATGTTAGTATTATTCTCTCCATCCAATTCTTTTAAATTGTCCATCACCTGCTCGGCCGCTTTAGCCATAGGTGTCCACCCTGCAGGCTTAAACTGATTTAATGAGCTTGAAAATTCAACGGGGTTATAAGCTGAAAGCGGATAAACTTCTTCAACCTTCCTGCAGGACTTTTCTTTATCCTTTTCCTGCCCTGTGCCTACATGTCCATAAACACTAAGAGAGACATTAGCTTCTTGCGGCAAACTCTCAACAAATTGCTGAATGGCCTCTTTGGCTAAATCCATTCTTGTCCGCCCGTTCTCGATTGCACCCATACTGCCACTAGAATCCAGCAATATAGCCACATTATAATTTCCCTTAACCTGTGGACCTTGCGCCCCGGCACTTGGGTCAGCAAACTTCATTGCTTCCCATTGGTCAATTGGCAAATGAGGCAAATTTAGATTTTCTTTAAACAGCGCAAATATTTCCTGTTCCATTGCCTCTATTTCTTCCTCTGACGAATCCTTATTAATTTCAGAAAGCTCATTAAGCTTCTTTTTTGCCTCTTCTGAAAACTCTTCTCCTGCAAATTCTCCTGTCATGTCATATTCTGCAGATTCTTTAAAAGACTTGGGAATGGAAGGATAATTTTTTACAGTTTGCTGAGAATCTTCTCCCTCAGCCCCTTCCATATTTTCAGCTGATTTGTTTTGATCAGACTCCTTTTTATCGTCCTTATTCTCTTCAGCTGAACTGCATGCAATAAGAAATACTGCAGAAAGAATAATAGTTACGACTAGCAGTAATGCTCTTTTCATAGTACCCTCCTTCTTATCTTCAATATCTTCAATCATTTTACCATGACATGGAATCTATGAAATTATTTTTATAAAATAAAAAAACTGCTCTAATTTGAGCAGCCCTCTCAAGAAAATTATTCGAGTTCAACAATCATTTCTATCTCAACTGGGGCCCCGCCCGGCAGTGAAGCCAATCCCACTGCTTTACGTGCATGTCCATTTTCCTTGCCGAAAATATCATGCAGCAGTTCTGAAGATGCATTTATGACGATCGGATGATATTTAAAGTCACTTGTTGAGGCAACATATCCATCCATTTTGATGATTCTTTTCACTTTATTTAAATCTCCAATGATTCCTTTAAGGGCTGCCAGCAAATTCAGGGTACAAATTCGTGCCGCATCCTTTGCTTCTTCGATCGAAATGCCTGCCCCGACAATTCCGGTATACTTCTGGAGACCATTTACTCTGGGTGTTTGCCCGGATAAATAAACAATCTTTCCTGAGATAACGCCCGGTTCAAAAGGCATTCGGATATCAGTCAATTCAGGGAGCTGGATATTCAGCTCTTCCAGTCTTTCTTCAATTCCTTTTTTTACCCCTTCCATCACTATGCCTCCTGGGAAACACTTTGTTTTAATGAAGAATAAAGTTGTTTAGTGAATTTAAATGAGCGGTGAGTATAATACACTTTGGCGAAAGCATGATTTTCACAAAGTGAGCATTTAATTTCATAAGGAGCTTTTCGAATATGAGGAGTTTTTAATATTTGCATGGCTTCTTTTAAATGACTGCTGCAAACCCACATAATTTCACCTTCTTCTATATTATTTGAAATTTATTTTGCATTCTGTAACGTACAGAAGCTAAGTTCCTTCATTACAGAATGCAGTCTTCGGGATCTCATTTTCCTGTAGAGACGGCTTGCTTCAATTTATCCGGCTTTCTCTTTTTAACCTGATCTGTTACTTTATCATCCCAGGAAATGGAAATATCCCCGTTTGTTACAAACGTCTGGCATCCTAAACGGTAGCCTTTTTCCAGCCACTCTTCTCCCAGCTTTCTTCTTTCCTGGATTTTCACGTTATCCAGATATTCGGACCCTTCTTCCGTTTTAAAAACACATGTGCCGCAAATTCCCCCGCCGCAGCGATTTGGCAGATCACCGTCATAGCGGAGCGACATTCTTAATATATTAGAATCCTCAGGCACTTCCAGAGTTTTGTTGCTGTTGACAAAATGGATGTTTGGCATGAATGAATTCCTCCCTGTGATTTCGCTTCTTAGTTCTTGGTATACAATATACCACATTAACAATATTCAGACAATACTAAACTTTTAAATATTTCTTAGTTTTTAACAGTCCCTCTCTTTTTAATTCGGTTCACATAGGCCATGTATGCCCTTTTCGAATTCTCAATATGAATTCTCATCAGGTATTCCGCTATTTCGGCATCTTTGTCGCGAAGTGCTTTCATAATATCGATATGTTCCTTTAATGAGTCCTTTCTTCTCCCAGGTGTTTCATATCCCATATTGGCGGCCATGTGAATGAAATCGATCAAGCCTGATAGGATTTCATATAGCTTTGGGCTCTTGGATGCCTTATTAATCAGCCTGTTCATCTGAATATGTTCAGAATTGAAGTTTTCTTCATCCTTTTCACTTAGCTCAATTAGTTCCTTAATCTTGTGATCCAGTTCTTGTTGTGTACCTGTATCCATTCTTTGCGCTGCCAACTTTACAGCCAGCACCTCAAGAGAAGAAAGGATGGTAAAGACCTCCAATACTTCATCCTCTGAGATATTGGAGATGACAACCCCTTTTCTGGGAACTGTTTTCACGAAGCCCTGCGATTCCAGCCTGAATAACGCTTCACGGATCGGTGTTCGGCTGATGTTAAGTTTGGCTGCAAGTTCTCTTTCTACCAGTCTGTCTCCTGCCTGGTATTCTCCTTCTAAAATAAGTTTTTTCAGATACAAATACGCATGTTCGCGTATAGATATTAAGTTGGTTTCCTCCCATGTTTTTTCCATTGTTTCACCGCCTGTTTAAGATAAAAAGATCCCTCCATAAAATAAAGCTCCGAATATAACAAGAGAAGGATGAACCTTGAATTTGATTAAAGTTAAATAGCTGACAGCTGCAAGAAGCATAAGGTGAAGCATTCCGCTTTTTTCGAAGGCTGACATAAAGAACTGATAAGCCATGACAGCCAGAAGGACAGCAATGACCGGCTGTACAGATTTGGTCATTAATTTCACTTTAGGGGAATCTTTAAATAAATTCACAAACTTAAACAGCACAATCACTGCCAAAGCGGACGGCAGGATGGTTGCGGCTAATGCCACTGCCGCACCCAATACTCCGCCTAGTTCATAGCCAATAAAACCAGCCATTTTCGTTGCTATGGGACCCGGAAGCGCATTTGCTATGGCGAGAACATCACCAAATTCAGAGAGTGTCATCCAGCCATTGTTATTGACTACTTCAATTTGTATGAGGGGAATTGTTGCTGGCCCCCCGCCGTAACCCAATAAATTCGCTATAAAAAATGCCCAAAAGATATCCCAATAGATCATGAACTTTTCTCCCTTACTGGCATGTACTCTTCAGCTGCCTTTTTATTCGCCTGTTCTTTCCGGTGGGCAATATAAAAAGCAGTACTTAAGACGATTGCAATTAAAATACCGGGATGCCACTCCAAAAATTGCACAAAAATTAATGACACTGCGGCCAATATAAGGTTTTTAGGCAATCCTAAGCCCTGGCTGCCTTTCTGGTAAAAACGGTACGCCATTTCTGCCAGCATAAAACCGATGACAGGTGTCACTCCCTGCACCATTCCGCTGACAATCGGGGACTGGCGGAAGGAGTATAAAACCCCGAGTAATGCAATCATGGCTATAATGGATGGAAGAATATGCGTTAGTATGGCTACAGTGGCACCCCAGCTGCCTTTGACTTTATAGCCGATATAGGCAGCCATCTTCGTTGCAATCGGTCCGGGCAATGTATTGGCCAGCGCCAGAGTCTCTCCAAATTCCTCCTCCGTCATCCACTTATATTTCTTGACTGCTTCAAATTCGATCAGCGGTATTGTCGAAGGACCTCCTCCATACCCGGTCACACCGGTACGTGCAAATCCAACCGCCAATTCAAGATAAGGCTTCATGCGATCCTCCCCTTTTATAGGTGCTTTTGACTGAAGAAGGACCTCATTCCGCTATCTATTTATAACGAATGAGGTCCCTTTCTATTATTTTTTTATATCTGCTTCTGTTACAACTTCATAGCCGTCTTTTTCCAGGTAAAATTGAAGGGCTTTTAGTGCAGCAGTCCCTACAGCGGTATCCTGCTCGCCGTTTCCTCCGCTGATGCCGATTCCGCCTACAACTTCACCATTTACCACAATTGGGAACCCACCGACAAACACAGCAAATTTGCCATCAAGCATATGCTGGATGCCAAATGCTTCATTGCCAGGCAGGGCAGGCCCGTTCGGTTCTTTATTGAATAGGTGGGTGGAGCGTTTGTGGCCGGCGGCAGTGTATGCCTTAGCAATCGCAATTTCCGGGCCGGTGATTCTTGCTCCATTCATGCGTTCCAGGGCAATGACACTTCCGCCGTCATCGACAATCGCAATCGTTTCGAACACATTTATTTCTGCAGATTTTTCCTTTGCTGCTTCAATCATCAATTTTGCTTCTTCCAGTTCAAGTTTTAAAGCAGTTTTCATTTTTCATTCTCCTTTAGTTTTAGTACCCGATATAAACGGTTTTTACTTGAGTGAAAAATTCCAGGCCGACTCTTCCCGACTCCCGGAACGTTGCTGTGCTGGATTGCTTTAATCCGCCAAATGGGGCATTGATTAAGTTTCCGGTCGTAGTCCGGTTTACTTTTACCGTGCCCGCCTGAATATCTTTTGTAAACTGGCTGGCTGTTTTTAAGTTATTTGTCACGATGGAAGCAGATAATCCGTAGTCAACGTCATTCGCAACCGCAATGGCTTCTTCGTATGTATCTGCCTCGATCACGGCAATAACCGGTCCGAAAATCTCTTCCTTGGCAATACGGTGATTCGGTTTAACATTCGTAAAAATGGCCGGCTGAACAAAGTATCCTTTTTCATATTGGCCTTCAGTCAGCTGTTCACCGCCATATACAAGATCTGCACCGTCTTCTTTTCCAAACTCAATATACTTCAGAACATTGTTCAGCTGCTTTTCATTTGCCAGCGGACCAATTTTAACTCCATTTTCAAAACCGTTTCCTATTTTAAGAGCACTTGTTTTTTCAATCAATTTGTTTACAAATGCTTCCTTTACTTCCTTCATCACAATGACTCTGCTTGTTCCAGTGCAGGCTTGCCCTGTTAAAGAAAACCCGCCATTTACTGTTAATGTAGCCGCCAGTTCAAGGTCAGCATCTTCCATAACTAAAAGCGGATTTTTGCCGCCAAGCTCCATTTGAGTTCGGGTGGTGAAAGAGCTCTTGCTGTGGATATCCTCACCTGCAGCTGTCGAACCAGTGAATGTAACAGCTTTGACGGCAGGATGGGTGACTAATAAATCACCTACATCAGAAGCCTTCCCTGTAACAAAGTTTAAGACCCCTTTTGGAATACCTGCCTCGTGCAGTGCTTCTACAAGCCGGACAGCAATCAGAGGGGTATCTGATGAAGGTTTGAACACAACGGTGTTTCCTGTAATTAAGGCTGGAGCAATTTTCCTCGCAGCAATGGAGATTGGAAAGTTCCATGGCGTGATGACACTTACAACGCCGAGCGGTTCTCTTTCCGTTGAAACTCTCATATTGGGATCATCATTAGGGAAGGTTTCACCTGTGAAGCTTTGTCCCTCAACCGCATAATAACGAAGAGTCTGTGCGGAACGGAGCACTTCATTTTTTGCATCACTGACATGCTTCCCTTCTTCTCTTGTCAGTTCTTCTGCAAATTGGGCGGCATTTTCTTCAAGGTATGCTGCTGCTTTGTTTAAAATGGCTGCACGCTTGGATGGCGCTGCCTTTGCCCAGCCCGGGAATGCTTCCTTCGCGGCTTCAATCGCCAGCTTGACATCTGTTTCATTGGATGCCTGAAAAACGCCGACGACATCTTCAGTATTTGCCGGGTTAACACTATAAAACTTCTTTTGGCTCCCTGATTCCTGCCATTCACCATTAATATAATTATGGAAAGTTTCTACTTTTGTTGTAATCAAATGAAATCACCTTACTCTCTGTTTATTTCTCCCTTTACTGCGCCAAATTCTCTGGTTATAGAAAGGGCCGCCACATAGACCTCGTATGACAAGATTTAGTGTGACGGCCTGGATAATAGATATTATTTTGCTTCTACTAAAGAGCCAAGATCCTGTTCAAGATATTCTCTCCATAGGCCATCCATGTACATGCGGCGCATCTTCGCACCTGTGCGAACTACTTCCAGACAGCGCTGCTGCAGTTCTGGAGTGTCGGCATGATCTAAAACAATCTTATAGCCGCGTTCTCCATGGATTTCATCGGATACGATATGAAGATCGAAGAATTCAATTTCTTCATCAGTGAATCCGTATTGTGCACGAAGAGCAGGAGTCTGCTTTCGATAAATGTCCGGTACCTGTGATTCTAACCCAACAACAAGAGCGGCAGTAGCCACAACGAAGTTTTCACGGGCCGCAACTGCATAACACCAGCTTTGCAGGCCTAATGTTGTAGCTGCCATGTTTTCTGGATTGATTACGCGTTCACGAGTCGTTCCACATGCTTCTGCAAAACGAATCAGCAGGTCTGTATGGCGGTCAGCCGCAATTTCTTCTTCATACATATTTTGAAGTGTGAAATCTTTTGCTGCTTCAAACTTCGGATCGGTTGGAGTGTTGTGGTAGATATACGCTAAGTAGTCTGCAAAAGGCCCTACATAGTGGTAATGGTTTTCAGCCCATCTTGCAAAATGCTTTCTTTCCAGTTTTCCTTCAGCCCAAGCTACAGTGAATGGAGCTTTCTGACTGTGGTTTCCTTTAATGGCTTCCTCTAGTTCTTTGCGAAATTCATCTTTAGATAATAATTCTGGCATGTGTAAACTCCTCCTCGAAATTTATGTAGCCTATCGGCATTTGATATTTTGTATACCAAACTCACTTTAAAAAATAATAGGCTGCTAATATACGGCCTATTAATCTTGTTTTTTTGGTCTTTGGTATACCTTAATGAAATCATAACCTATTCTTTTTCAAATGTAAACACAATTTTTAGAATTTTTTAAAGATTATTTTTTCTCGGTTGCTAGTTTGATAGATTTAATAAGAAAGCTCTTTTTTCAGATCAAGCAGTTCGGAAAGCTCCTGAGTAAGATTATCCAGGGCTTCTTCTACAATTTGTTCTCCTATTTCCCTGCTCCCTCTGCGTCCATCACCTATACAGCCGTTGCCAGTCATTTCTTCGTAAAAATAAAATCCCTGGACTGCCTTCCCCGGACGCAACTTTTCCCATCTGCCGCCCTTCTTGATTTCTCCTTTTTCCAAAAGTTCCTCTCTTACCAGTTCCGGAGCCAGATACAGAGCTTCAGATACTTCCCTTTCGCAGCTGTGCCCAAATAGAGGGGATTTAACATATTTCCCGATAGATTCCCTGGCAGAGGCTGTGGTCTTTGCATAGTAGACTTCTACTTCTAATTCCTTTGTGATAGTCATTGCTGCGAGATTCAGTGTAGATTGGTTTCCGCCATGGGAATTCAAAAATAGAAACTTCTTGATGCCATGCTGTTTCAGCGAAGAGACCATATCTTTCAGAACAGCAATCAAAGTAGACGGCTGAAGGCTGATTGTACCGGGAAAATGAATATGGTGTTCAGAAACACCCATGTTAACAGTTGGCGTGATAATCGCATAGGGAAACATTCTTTGCCCCAGTTTAGTCGCCATTCTTTCTGCAAGCACGGCATCGCAGCTTTCCTCCATATGAGGGCCGTGCTGCTCATGTGCTCCAACAGGAATAATAGCAAATTCTGCAGTTTCTAAGGATTTCTCAACTTCCTTCCACGTCATCTTGGTAAGATCATAACATTTCATTTTCTTTATACCCCGCTTGTTTTCGGTATTTTGTATACCTTGAATTGGCAAAAATAAAAATACTATTTTGTAATAGCTGCTGTTGTTTTCTTGGGAGGTTTTACAGAGATATTTTCCTGGGATATTTCTATATCGCTTTGAATAGTCATCTGGCAGGTTAACCGGTACCCTTCTTTCACTTTATCGCCAAGCATTTTTTCTTCCTTCCAATTTGGCGGTCCGAGATCATCTCCCGCGTCTAATACGATACAAGTGCATTTTGTGCACCTTCCCATCCCACACCCATATTTTAATTCCGGAAACTGGCGAATCCCTGCCAAAACAACCAAATTGGCATTATCCTTAACCTGCTTCTCCACTATCTTTCCATCCACATGTAGCGTAACCTTCGGCATACTATTACCCCTTTCAGTTTATTCTAAAAATTTAGATACTTTTTCAAAGTATACAATTTTTCTTGAAGATTAGCAAATTTGTTTTTTTTAGTTGGAAAGGATCGTATGTATGGTGTTTTTAACCGAATAATTAAAAAATTTAGAATATATCATTGTATCTTTTGAAATTTTAGTATAAAATACATTTAAAGTTTGTGGTATACAATATTCCAAAAGAAAGGGAGGTATGCTGCCTAATTACATATTTATTATTTATATTTGAAAATCTAAAATAAAAAAGGAGTGTTTTAATTGGGTAAATACATTGTATTAACAAATAAAGATACTTTCCAGACTATTCTTGAAAACGAAGGTTTAAAGGTGGTTGAGACGTATCATTTCTATTTTTTCGAAAATCTGAAGGCTAAATACACTATTGCAGAAGTTTTGGATGAGAATATGAAAATACAACTATATGAAGAATATGAAGGAAAAGAGTATGTAAATCATATCGGTGTAAAATTCTTTGAACGTTTTGAAACGCTGGAAGCAGCGAGAGAGGAATTGGATGAAATTGTAAAGGCATCCGGCAACAGTGAAGACTCCATTCATTCGAAGCTGGTTAAATCTGATGAAGTAGCAATATAAGAAATTTTTTTAAACCCGGAGGAAGCCGATCTTCTTCCGGGTTTGCTGTTCACACATATAAAAGAAAAAAACCGCCAAAGCATGGCGGCAAAATTAGAATTTTAATGTTCTCCTTAAACGGGCTAATTTTCTTTCAGTTTTCTCAATTGCATATTTGGATCCAAATAGAAAATGGAACATCGGGGCAGCCTCCTTTTTTTCTTTTACCTGTTATCATTATTATATGATGGATTTTTTAAATTTACAATAAAATTGTATACCAAATACCAAAATAAATGAACATTTGTGACTGATTTTTGAACAAATAGATAAAAAACGAGGATTTGGTATACAATTTAAGTTTGAATTCAATTAAATGAGGGTGTCTGATATGCTAAGAGTTTTATTTATGGCAGTGATCACATTATATTTGCTGTCCACCTTGCTTCCGCAGTGGAATATTGATTCTCTCCTTTCTATCTTGTGTTTTATCATCGTCGTTTTGACATTCCGGCTGACAAAGAAATTTGTTCAGATTCTCGGGGGAGTTTTCCTGACTTTTGGTGCAGTCCTGCTCTGGACAAGCAACTCAGAGTGGCAGCAGTATATTTTTGCTTTTGGACCAATGCTTGATTTGCTTACCATGTTTACTTTAATACCCATTTTGGGGATTCCTGTTAAACTGGGACGATACGGGGAAGGTATCCAGGCTATCATTCAAAAACGTGTAAAAACATCTGGTCATTTGTATATGATGACTTCTGGAATCTCTTACTTTTTCAGTATTTTCATGAATCTTGCCACCCTGCCCATGACCTATTATTCCATCAGGCCGGCTTTGGGGAGCTTCCCGGTAAGGAATAAGGAGCGGTTCATGAGCAGGGCCATATCCAGAGGGTTTGCGATGCCTTTAATTTGGGCACCTGTAACTCCTATTGTGGGAATTGTGATAACGATGACGGGGGTCAGTTGGGGGTCCATCCTCCCTTATGTCATTCCGCTAAGCATATTTGGATTAGCAATGGATTGGTTTATTGGATCCCGTCAGTCTCAGCCAATGAAACTCCCGCACTCTTCAGAAGAATCTGTTCATGAAACAGCTGCAGCCCTGGAAGTGACCAATGACGACCGCCCGGGCAGGGTTTTTCAAATCCTGGTGGCAATCGCTATTTTTAATGTCCTCGTATCCCTTGCAGAGACACAAGTTTCGTTGCCATTCTTAATTCTTGTTTCACTAATCGTCATTCCATTTGCTTTCAGCTGGTCCCTTTTGTTACGTAAAGGAAAAGAATTTGGCCATCAGCTGTCAGATCATTTCAATTCCTTCGCTATGAGTATGAAAGATCAATTTTTTATCTTTTTATCAACAGGCTTTTTTATCTCAGCGATTAATATTTCGAAGGCAAATGAACTTCTTTTTGACTGGATTGCAGCTTTTATAAGTGTAGCCGGAGTCGAGATTTTCCTGATTCTCCTGCCTTTGATTCCTTTAGGGCTGGCCTTTCTGGGCCTCCATCCAGCCGTTTCCCTGGCATTGATGATTGAAGGAGTAAACCCGGATGCCATCGGAATTTCTCCTCATATCCTGACAGTCGCCATGCTGTCCGGGGCGGTTTCCGCCTTCTTAGTAGGTCCATATAATGCAACTCTTGGTCTCATGTCTAACATTATCAAAGTCGATTCCTACAAAGTCTCCAGCTGGAATCTTCCTTTTGCGGCAGTATATGTTGCCTGCGTAATGTTCTATTTGTTTTTGCTGGAAAGATTGCTCTAATAGGAAAAGCTGCTGAAAATTAATCAGCAGCTTTTTTATTAGATTCCTGTATTTCCTTCACAATCTCTTTTGCAAAATGCCCCAAAGTGCCTTCGCTGTAAGACCGGATGACTTCTGGTGCCAGAGAAGTCAGCGCCCTTTTAACATAGGCTGGGTGATACCCTTTTCCTGTTAAATCATTCTCAATTTCAACAGCCGTTTTGACAGCATAATAGGTTGCCAGTTTATTTATTTCTGCTACTCTCTCTTCACTGTCTTTTATGATTTCCCCTACTGGTCTGAATAGGTCCTGGACAGGAGCGGGGAGATGGTCCTCAGTAATAAATAATCCCTTTCCATTCTCCATTAAGTCTCTTGAATGCCCCATGTATTTCAACCCAAACACTTTACAGGAAGGGAACCTTTCTTTAATTTCTTTCGTTAGAAGCGCGGTCGCCATATTAATGAAGGTAATCGAAGAATTCTCTGGAATTATGCTATCCATAAAAGAAATCACTTTTCCAGCCGGCAATGCGAGCAGAATAATATCTAAATGTCTCAACTCGTTAACAGTCACAGGATTTGCGTTAGGATACCTTTCAGCAAATTGTTCTGCCTTTGACCTGTCGGGATGAAAAATACCTATTGAAAAGTTTGATTGATGCCAGTGAGTCATCATCGCCGCACCTAACTTACCTATACCTGCTAAGCCAATTTTCAAAATAATATCACTCCTGTCTTTATAAAAGGCTCTTTTCGTATAAATTATTATTTTTCACCTATTAATGTA
>NZ_NPDG01000006.1:0-64430 GCF_002272225.1 Bacillus sp. 7894-2 | reverse complement strand
AACGCAGTAAATAATATACATATAGCAACAAACCTTGCGAAAACAGCCTTATAAAAAAAGCTATCCCCTTAGTTAGTTTATTCTAACCTTGCAGGATAGCCTTGTTTTTTTCAAGCTTACTGTTTTACCAGATTAATATGGCAATTAATGTTGCGATAAATAAACTCGCGACAACCGGAATAAAGTTTTTCCTGGCCAGCTCCAGCGGTGAAATCTGCAGGAATCCGGCTACTGCGACAAGCGAAGACCAGGCAACAATCGTTCCTCCACCCCAGATGGCACCCATTTGTCCGATGGCTGCTAATGTAGAAGGATCAATATGGCTTCCACTTGCTAATGCACCCGATAAGGCACCTGTTAACGGCAGCCCGGAAAAACCGGAACCATCTAAGCCAGTGATCAGACCGACAATTAAGAGGCCAAATCCTGCAATAAAGGCGTTCTCAGGAATATAAGCCTGGCCTGCCTGTATCATATCAAATAAAAAAGCAGGTTTGGCAGCGCTTTCATCCAACGATAAAATTGTGCCGGTAAAGTCTGAGCTTCCCATAAAGAAGAATCCTGCTATTGGAATTACCGGAGCCATCGCTCTGAAGGCAAACACGAAGCCTTCCGTTAAATGCTCGCTTATCTTATCTAAAGCATGGATGCGATTAAATGCCACAGTGGCAAGCACCAATAAAAGAGTCGCAACACCGCCAATAAAAGCAGCTCCATCTGTTCCTTCAAAGCCTGACCCACCTGTTATTTTGGTTGAGAACATATAAATCATAACACCCAGCATCGATAAAGGCACTAATACAGCAAAAACCTTGCCCCATGTATTTTTTCTCTGAATGATTTCAGCACTTTCTTCAGCCGTAGCAGCAAGCTCATTCGCTACACCAAAAAAAGCAGCATCTTCAGGGTTTAGAGAGGAGTCATGGTTCCCATTTTTCACGATTGATTTTCTATGCGCCACATAAACATAGGTCAATGCAAGTACACCTGTAATGACGGAAAGAACCAGTGTCTTATCCGCAACCATCGCTTTATCAATTCCAGCTGCTTTAGCACTGAGCATCGGTGCTACCTGCATGATATAGTCTGATGACAATGCCATTCCCTGACCAGCAATGACAATAACCATGGCTGCCGTCATTACAGGCAGCCCAGCTCTGACTGCTGCGGGTACAAGCAGGGCACAGATAAGCGGGACAGCAGGTGTTGGCCAGAAAAAGAGAGAAATTACATAGGTTGTAACCATTAATACTAAATAGGAAATATGCCCATTCACCATAACCTTCTCAATCGGACCAATAAGCCTTTTGTCAGCTCCCAAATCCTTCAATGAATTAAGAAGCGCGATCATGAGAGAAATGATTAAGAATATACTGAATAACTCTTTTGCTGCGAGGAGATTAGCATTAAATACAGCCTGAAAGCCAGCGATCAGACTGCCTTTATAAATAACTGCCACAAAGAAAGTTCCAATAATAACCGGCAGGACAACGCCTCTTCTAAAAAGCATCGTTGCGATGACAGACACAGTAACAATTGCATAGACCCAGTGAGCAAATGTTAACTCCATATATTCCCCTCCGTTTTTCGTTATAAAATTAACTCCCTATAAAAGATTGCAAAAGACAGATTGCAGGAGGCATTCTGTTTATCTATGGCTGACTATGTAATACCCCGACATTAGACTTTACGAGAAGAGCTTGTAACATTTCCCAAATAGAATACAGCATTTGGTGGATTGTATACCAAGTTAGTCGAAAAACAAAAAAGCGCTATTCATGGATGACTTGATTATCTGCTAATACACCGCTTTTATCATACTATATCAATCTCTTATGCTCTCTAAATGTGCAGCCCCCTTCGAAATGCATTCATGGTCGAGAACACCCGGACTATAACCACCTCTCCTTTTCACTATTTTTAACTTGTATACTATAATAACACTAAAAATATCTATTGTGCAAATAATTTTGAAAATTTTGATGTTTTAATATTTTCTATAAAATTTATTGCTCTCTTAATCGTTTTAGATTAAATTCTATGATAAAATTGCATAAAGTATATCGTATACCAAATTCTATACGGTTTTAGGGGGAATCCCAAGAAGGAGTGATATAATGCTTAAAGCTGGAATTATCGGTTATGGAACACTGGGGAAGACCATAGCGGAATTAATAGAAGCCGGCCATGCTGGCAACGTAGAATTAAAGTCTGTGCTGGTTAGAAGCCATAAAGGTGCAGAGCATGCTGACAAACATGCAAACGCCCTTACGTCAGATGAAGGTGATTTTTTTAATGAAGATTTAGATATAATCATAGAGTCAGCAGGTCATCAGGCATTGCATAAGTTCGGGGAGAAAGTGCTGGCAAATGGAAGCCATCTTGTGGTGCTTTCTGTTGGAGCATTAGGAGACACCGGTTTTTATGAAAAACTGAAGGCTGTGGCCAAACAGCATAACCGGCAGATCTTTGTCCCCTCTGCAGCTATAGCCGGCCTGGACCGGATTGCAGCGGGAGCATTGGGTGAGATTGAAGAAATCACCTTAATTACAAGAAAGCATCCCCGCAGCTGGAGAGGTACGATCGCGGAAGAAAAAGTGGATTTACATACACTGTCTGAACCATTCTGTATTTATGAAGGAAATGCCCGGGAGTCATCCAGGCTGTTTCCGCAGAGCGTGAATGTTTCAGCAGCCCTTAGCCTTGCAGGAGTCGGCTTTGAAGCAACAAAGGTGAAGGTGTATGCTGATCCGACTATCCAATCAAACACACATACCATCAAGGCTAAGGGTTATTTCGGCGAAGTGGAGATATCTGTTTCGAATGTTCCTTATGAGGAAAATCCAAAATCCAGTCCCATTGTCGCATTGAGTGTGGCTAAGGTTTTAAAAAATTTAACTTCATCATTTGTGATTGGAGTCTAATAAAAAATAAGAAAGAGCTTCTGCTCTTTCTTATTTTTTATTTTCACTCTGCTGAACAGCTTCAATGTATGCTTTTTTTGAATTTTCAATATGTATTTTGGTCAGGTATTCAGCCATTTCCATTTCTTTGTTGACAATGGCTTCCATGATTTTTAAATGCTCCTCCATGGACTGCTTTGCCCTGCCGGGATTTTTATGCCCGATTTTGGCAAATGCTCGAATATAATCGGATAACCCGCTCAGCATCTCATATAGCTTCACATTTTTGGCGGAGCTATATAGGAGATGGTTGAGCTCCCTATGTAATTCAGCAGCATCCTCTTCAGGATTATTAAGGTATTCCTTGACCTTTATTATGCTTCCTGCGAACTTGCTTTCCATTTCATCATCCAGCTTCTGGACGGCTAATTTTGCTGCCAGTACTTCAAGTGATGATAAAATGGTAAACACTTCGATAATTTCCTTTTCAGAAATATCGGCAACGATTACACCTTTTCTTGGAACTGTCTTAACAAATCCTTGTGATTCCAGGCGGAATAGCGCTTCGCGAATTGGCGTCCTGCTGATATTTAACCGCTCAGCAAGTTCCCGTTCAACCAGCCGGTCTCCCGCTTTAAATTCCCCGTCCAAAATAAGATCCTTAATATGCAGATAAACCCTCTCGCGTATCGAGATCAGATTATCTTCCGTCCAGTTATTAACCATTCCTTTCCCTCTTTCTCTCTTTAGTATCCATACTGCCCATTATAACTTACCTGTAAGGGTAACAGCAATTTTTTCCTGATGTACCAAGGAGTTCAACTTAATGTTTACGGCACATTCATTTTTTCTATCTCTCCTCTGGAAGTCCGATCGTTAGCCGCTACACGCGAAATAATCTCCGCAATGATTTCAGCCAGTTTTAAAACCATATATAATCTCGTGCTATTTAAGGAGTGTACAGGTGTTAATGGATCCAGAGTATTTACAATCGCCTTCAAATGATAATCACCCACACTTGGCAGAACCCGATTCACTGCATTGCCAGGAATAAACGATCCTTCTCTGATTAAAATATAGCCGATTTGCCTTTCGTCCCCGAGGCAGGCGTCTATTCCAAATATAAAAGGATCATGATGCGTTTCCTTTATTCCTTTAAGAACCGTTTTG
The DNA here is from genome assembly GCF_002272225.1 of Bacillus sp. 7894-2. Classification (NCBI taxonomy): domain Bacteria; kingdom Bacillati; phylum Bacillota; class Bacilli; order Caryophanales; family Bacillaceae; genus Bacillus; species Bacillus sp. 7894-2. Next base: position 60,357 of record NZ_NPDG01000006.1, on the reverse strand, counting down.
ATATTTAATGCGTGAACAGGGTCCTTTAGAGTCCCATATACTGGATACTGGATGTTCTTTTCTTTGAGGATCTTTCCTGTGAGTGGCCCAAGAGAGTCTCCAGTTGAGCGGTCCGACCCAATGCACAAAATAACGATTTCCCTGGATGAGCTGTAAAAAATCTGTTCCAGCTTTGATACCATTTTTTCAATTTCCGCCTCTTCCGTTGTTTCTTTAATGGAAATATAGCTTGCTGCATCAACGATTTTATTGGTCTTTTTACTTGATGAAAATGGCCACATATTTGTCCCTCCTTTCCGACATAATTTTTTATTTTTTAATCCTCATAATTTTTAAATGATAATCATTCTTAGTGTAAACCAGGAAAACAGCAATTGAAAATTTATTTATACATTATTTATTTACTACCCTGACCTTCGGCGGCATATCCGCGGAATTTTGATTTTGTTCCTTCAATCATACATGAAGTACAAGCTGATATTCATCTCAAATATGCTTAAAAATAACTATTTCGACTTTCGAAAAAGATGTTATAATACTATTTATAAAATTTTTACAGAAATGAAGGCGAGTTCGTTTGAAAAAGAGATTATGGCTTATTTATGGAATGCTGACTTTGGCTACTGCAACATGGGGCAGTGCATTTATTGCCGGCAAGTTTGCTGTTCAAAGCTTTGAACCTGCAACCGTTGCTTTTTTACGTTTTTTAGGAGCTGCCATTCTGCTTTTTCCGCTTATGTGGATTATGGAGAAAGACCGGAAACGAGCAAATTTAAGTGATCATGGACTGTTTGCTCTCTTGGGCCTGACAGGAATTGCGCTGTATAATATTTGTTTCTTTCTGGCCACAAAGCACGCACCTGTGATAAAAAGCTCATTATTTATTGCATCAAACCCGGTACTTATCGTCCTTTTATCAGGATTAGTCCTGAAAGAAAAAATTACGAAAAATCATATCATTGGAATGGCCATTGCTCTGACTGGTGTAGTGTTTATTATTACAGATGGCCATTTGCTCACTCTTTTCCAATTTGGCTTTGAACCAATTGACTTCGTATTGCTTGGCGCTGTCGTAAGCTGGGCCATTTATAGCGTTGTGGGGAAAGTGGTACTGAAAAAATTCAGCTCAGTGGAATCGACCACATATGCAGTTGCCTATGGGACCTTATTTCTTTTGCCATTTGCTTCTGCTGAAACAACGTGGATGGATCTTCAGCAAGCCAGCTTTACAACCTGGGCAGCTATCGCTCATATGAGTATCTTTGTTACCGTTGTTTCTTTTGTCATGTATTATAACGGGATTAAAGAGATCGGAGCAGCCAAGGCTTCTATTTTTATTAATGTGATGCCGGTGTCAGCTGTTATCATGGCTACAGTCTTTTTAGGTGAAACGTTCACCATTGCGCATGGAATAGGCGCAGCCTTTGTTCTTACGGGGGTATATATAGGAACAAATGCGAAAATGTTTCAAAGAAAGATGAATAAACTGACCATTAAGAATAAGACTGCATAGGTGCTATGCAGTCTTAGTTTTGGAGTTTTAGTCTACTCATGATCATAATAGCTTTTTTGTTTCTGTATAAACGACCGGGCCAGTTCAATTGCTTTTTGAGCCTCGCCTTTTTCTGAGTAAAAGTGGAATAGCTTTTTCTCATAATGGTCTATTAAAATGCCGTAGCCGATTTTTTTAAAATACGGCAATGCTGTTCCCTCAATAAATTGATAGTATAGCTTTTCTTCTTTTTTTAATAAATAAAGATGGAGCTGAAAATAAATCCAGGTATATGAATCTGTTTCTTTTGCTCTCTCCATTCCTTCTTCAGCCAATTTTATTAACGCATTACGGGACTGAAGTTTCCCTTTGTAGCAGGTATGTATATATCCATCCAGAGCAGTTAAATAGTGAGGGGCGTTTTCTGCCGTTAGCTTTAGTGCTTCCTCATAGAGACCTGCAGATTCCCGGTATTTCTTCCGGCGAGAATATTCAAATGCCAGATTATGAAAAAGCTTGGATTTTCGGTCACCAGAATTACATGCATCACAAAGCTTAATTAATTGTTCATATTTTTCCTTTGTTTCATTAAAATCATGAAGCTCCTTCGCATTCAGCTGGACAATCAGGAGCATTTCTGTATCGATAATTCGGAGGATGTTTAAGGTTCTTTGAAAATATTGAAGCGCCTTTTTTCCATAATAATAGGCTGTAATATTTGAATGGATGGAATGATAAGCAATCGCTAAATGGTAATAGTATTCTTCGTAGCTATAATGATCTCTGTCAATGGAAGCTAAACAGCTGATACAGTCACGGTATTGCCCTGTAAGAAAGTAATAAATGCCCTGGATATGCTTCAGCAGATTAGCATCATGAGGTGACAAGGCAGCAGAAGCTTTATTAAGATCCGAAATTACTTCTGATGCCGAAACCAAATCACTCACAGATAAATAGTATCTGGCAGAAAGCAGGCGATATAGTGTCTGAAAGTCAGGCATATGAATTTGTTTTTCATTCTGCAGTTCTTTTTTTATCTGTTCAGATTCCTGTATTCGCTGCATTATCATGCTCTCATGCCATTCATTAAGCCTCTTGGCAAGCTGATGATATCGAATTATTTCCTCTTCGGGATCAATGCCGAGCCTCCTGGCCAGGAGATGTGTAATTTCTCCGGAGTATTCGGTAATTCCCCGTTCGATTTTACTTAAATGAGTAACGGAACAGATTCCTTCCCCCAGCTGGCCCTGTGTCAGTCCTGCTTTCTCCCGGTAAAACTTAATAATTTTCCCAATGATCATGCTGCACCTCAGTATAAAGTTTCTATCATTATAGTGAAATTGGCGGGCATTTTCTATAGGATAATAGAAACAGGCAGGAGAACTTGACTCCTGCCTGCTGTTTTTATGATTATTTTTCTTTCGGCTCCAAACCAATCATCTTTAAGAAATCCGTAAGCCCTTTCTTTCCAATCCTGTCTTTCGGCTGATTTCCTTTTCCTGCTAATGAACCTTTCGTTAAGAAATTCTTTTCAATCCATCTGACATCTGTTTCATCGACTAAACCATCCTGGTTCATATCCAGATGAACATTTTTAGGGTTTTCTTCTCCATAATGATCAACAGCTTCTTTCAGATCCCGGATATCAACAATCTGATCCTGTGTAACATCCCCTGCAAGGTTATCTTCAGGATTAATTCTTACATACAGGCCTTGCTGCTCTCCCTCTTTTTCGATGCTTGCCATTACATTTTTATACTCAGCCATATGGCCAGGAACCTCTACATAGACCGTATAGGCTTTTTTATCTGCTGGCACAATGACCTCAAACAGCCCCCTGCTGTCCATTGACCCTTCATAGATTTTTCCATCTGCAGCTTTAGCATAAACCTTCGTCTTAAGCTTGGTAAAATCATATTTGCTGTCAATCCACCCTCCGGGAGTTAAGAAAGCTTCCGGAGCTATATTACCTGAAATACGTGAGTGAGTTGAAGTAAATTCAAAATGGTTTAAGCTGTAAGCCGGAATGTTTTCTGCTTTTGACTGACCTTGCTTCTGATAAGAAAGTTCCTTTAATCCAAAGGAGGTAAACCTTGTGAAATTAGTGTCGTCCACCATTTTAAAAGTAACATCAAGGAATGGCATATCTCCACTGATTCCTTCAAAGCCTGCTTTTAAAAGAGATGCTCCGACTTTCACAGTAGATTTTGAGAAAACTGGCTCATCTATTTTTATTTCAATTCCATTTTGATCTGCAAATTTCTGAAGCTCTGGATTTACTTTTACTTCCTGCAGCTCAAAGAAATCCAGATGAGGTTGAATCTCATATGAACCTGAGATAAAGTTCTTTACATTATTTAAATCAAGAGTCATGGTAATTTCATCATTCAGCTTCACACTGTTTTTATTAAAACGGCTCGCTGCATGTTCAGTGCCTTCCTTCATAAACACATACCGGGGAGATTTAAACATATTGGCTGCTGTTGCCATATCCCATGGGAATAGCCTTAATTGGTAAGGAGCCGTTTCATAATCTTCCGGAAGCACACCGAACTTCGTTGCGCCATCGTCATCCAGCGGCAGGAATCCGCTGATAAATGGTATTTCACTTTCATAATAAGCAGCTATATTGGTTTTTTGGGTATAATCCATCCCTTTTGACTGCAATAGGTCAACTGTTTTATCGGTCACCATTCCATGAACCCAGAATGCATGGTGGCCATCTTCAGTTGTTAACATGCTATCATTTATTTCAATCACACCCGGTTCAATGTCGAGATCCACTTCCGGCGGTGTATTGTCTACAATGCCTACACTTTCATGATGATAGGTCTTTCCCTCTGCATCCCGGCTGATTAAATCAAGGACATATTCACCTTCCGGCAGCTTTTGCATGTAATCGGCAATCGGCTGTTTCTTATTCCCTGTGAATGGATAAACAAGTCCTCTGTGGCCAAAGTATATGAGATATTCTTTATCAGGCATGGCCGCACTGGCATCATAGCTTCCTACAATTCCAACAGCCTTGCCTGTTTTTGCATTTTTTACAATTAAATCGAATGTCTCCATCGGGCTTTTAAATTTAAAGACAAAGTGCGTACCAGGCGCATAGTATTGGTGCATTGGTGTATCAGTCGTAATAGATGGCTGAAGCGGTTCTGCAAAATCGATGCCTTTATCCGTCACCCGGATCGCAAATGGAATTTGATAGCGTTCTTTTGGATTATCCTGATTCACCACATGAATATATCCTTCATAACGCCCGATTTCAGCTGTTTGCGGAATTGTAATCGCTGCTTGTAATTGTTCCGTTTTTCCCGCTCCTATTGTAACCGATTCTGGAAGGTCTACTTTAATATTATTTTTTACTCCATCCTGCACACCGTTCCGGGCTGAATGATATTCCACTGTTACATCATAGGATTGGTCCTGTCCGTTCTTGTTTGTCACTTGAAGTGTACGGCTATCCTTTATATCAGCACTGTCCAAATAGTGGTTTCCATAGCTGATGGAACCCGTGATTTCATCAGCCTCCACGTACTCTCCGTTTTCAACATGCTCTGTTTTATCCAGCACCTTAAATGAAACGTTAGAATGAACTGCCTGATAGGCATCCACACGGCCGGCACCAACTTCATACACGGAGTAGTCCTTTTTTAAATCATCTGACGTATTCATTAATGCTGTTTTCACATCGAATGGATCAAGATTCGGATTATCCTGAAGCATAAGTGCCGCCACGCCTGCTATATGAGGAGTGGCCATGGACGTACCATTCAGGCGTGCATAGGCAGATGTGTAATCCTGGCCATCTTCTGGATGGTTCATAAACTCCGGATAGGTGGAGAAAATAGAAACCCCTGGTGCCACGAGGTCAGGCTTTATATCGTAGTTGCTATTCACAGGGCCTCTTGAACTGAAATCGGCAAGAGTGTCTCCTTCCGTCTTAACCTCTAAAAGCTGGTCAAATGCTACAGAAGCTCCCGGATTGCCTTTTAAATATTCCCCATCCGCCTTTGAAAGCTGGAATGTCGGAATATACTTGGTGCTCTCACCTATATAGGCTGGAATTTCGCCCTCCGTATTATTAAAAATAATAACAGCTGCTGCACCGGCATTTTTGGCATTTTTCACTTTTTCCTCAAATGTCAGCTCTCCGCGTTCAATTAAGGCAATTTTTCCTGTAAGATTATTTCCAGTGAAGTCTTGCGGCGTGCCCAGACCAGTAAACTCAATTGGATATGATTTCCCTTCTAGTGCTTTTAAATCATCCGTGAAGTTTTTGGCTAATAATTTCATAGATTCAAAGACCTTCTCAGCTGCGCTAGCTTTAAAAGCTGGAATGGATATGGAGGCATCACTTGCTCCTACCGTAATTCCGAATGCACTCGTACCAGGTGCACCAAGCGTTTTTTCATTTGGTCCCGCATTTCCTGCTGCTACAACGGAAACGACTCCGGAAAGCATAGCGTTATTAATTGCAACCGAAGTAGGATATAAAGGATCATTTACGCTCGCTCCAAGTGATAGATTGATTACATCCATGCCATCTTCTACTGCTTTATCAATACCGGCCAGCACCCCGTCTGTCGTGCCGGATCCATATGGCCCTAGAACCCGGTAGGCATACAGATCAACATCAGGTGCTACTCCCCTGACAGCATAGTCGACTGCATTTTCTTTTTGGGCAGCAATGGTCCCTGATACATGCGTACCGTGAGAAGTATAGTAGGCGGCCCCTCTGTAATCAAATTCAGGCTGATTGGATGTTTCCCAATCATTGTAAGTTGCTTCCATTGGATCAGCATCATTATTGATAAAGTCCCAGCCTTTGACAGTGCCCGGATCAACGGTTTTAGGATCTTGTCCATTTTCTGTACGGTACCCTTTGTAAGAACCTGTTAAGTCAGGGTGTGTATAATCAATCCCTGTATCCAGAACTCCGACCTTGATGCCCTTCCCGGTAATCCCCTCGTCATGAAGATTGTCTACTCCGATTTGCGGAATGCTGTCTGCCATCTTCGGCTTCACTTTGGATTCCTTTACTGAAGGGAGATCCAACTGGACTTGGGCATTGCTCCAGATTCTTTTTACAGCACCTGATTGCAGGAGTTCATCAACAGCTATACCCGGCAGTGTCATGGAAACACCATTAAAGGCATTCTTGTATTCGCGTTTTACTTCAATTTTACTTGCGTCATACAGTAAACTGCCTTTCTTAGATTTCAGCTTGATAACATGGGTTTTGAATTCGTTGTGGGATTTGTCAACTTTTTCTTTAGCTGCTTGAAGAGACGTTTTTTTGCCTTTTAAAGCTTCTTTCTTTAGCTCAACCTTTGCAGGAGGCTGGTTAAATTCAACAATGACTTCGACCAACTCGGGAGTGGATGTATTTACTTCAGGAGAAATAACAAATCCAGGTCCAACCTCTAGCTGTTCTAAAGCATCCCTTTGTTCTTTAGAGAGGCTGCTTAAAATTTTTTCCGCTTCGTCCACCGTGATCTCCGGCTTCTGAGCAAGCACATTAAATGGAATGGAAGCAGTAAATAATAAACTTGCAGCCAGAGCTCCTTTTAATAGATTATTGCGTGACTTCATTTTTTTCCTCCTGCTCTTTAATTAGTAGAAAAGTAAGAATACTTACTATTTTCATCTTAAAGGGTGAGAGATGTGGCAGTAAATTGGGGTAATAAAAGAGGGACATTACTACTAAATTTAATATTTTCAGCTGGGATATATCTTGAAAATAGGATGATAAGCATCTTGATCACCGGGAGAAAAATTAAAATATGGAAGAACCGGACATTGATTACCCCAAATTGGGCAATGGTGGCGAGTTTGGGGATAACTTTAATTTCACGCGTTTTATGCCGAGTGTTTTCTTTTCCTTGCTATTTTTTTCGTCATGAAAGCTCTCTGGCGACTGGTTTCCTTTTCTCTCTGCCGATTTCGTCCTCCTCATGAACACTCTATGAAGACTGTTTTCCTTTCCGTTTTCGTCTTCATAAACGCTCATAGCAACCACTTCCTTTCAAATCTTCAAGTAATCTAGCAATTAGTTAATTTACAAATTAACACAAAAAAGACACTTCCCCAAAATCAGAAGTGTCCAATCTGCATAGCTATTATTTCGAAGCGACACTGCCCTGAAACACACGGTTTAACGCATCTGCCGCCTGCTCAATTGACTTTCTTCCCTGCTCCAGTACACCCGGCATCCAGAAGAATCCATGGATCATGCCGTCATATCGTTTGGCTTCAACCGGAACGCCGGCTTCTTTTAAACGCTCCGCATAGGCTTCACCCTCATCGCGCAGCGGGTCAAATTCTCCCGTTAACACCAATGCAGGCGGCAGTCCGCTTAAGTCTTTTGCCTGCAGCGGAGACGCATATGGATTTTTTCCATCCTCCTCATTCCGCAAATAATGATTCCAGAACCACTCCATACTGTCTTTCGTTAACAGGTAGCCGTCTGCATTTTCAGTATAGGATTCTGTTGCATAAGAATGGTTAGTTACCGGATAGATCAGCATCTGATAGGCAATTGAGATTTCACGCTTGTCTCTTGCCATGAGAGCCACAACGGCTGCAAGGTTACCGCCGGCACTGTCGCCGCCAACGGCAATGCGGTTTGGATCAACACCAATGGATGCTGCATTGTCAGCTGCCCACTTGGCTGCAGCGTATGAATCTTCCGCAGCAGCAGGAAATTTATGCTCTGGTGCAAGTCTGTAATCTACAGAAACGACCACGCAATTCGCCAAATTCGTTAACAGTCTGCAAGGAACATCAACTGTCTCAAGGTCACCAATTACCCAGCCGCCGCCATGATAGTATACGAGCGCTGGAAATGGACCTTCTCCTTTAGGAGTATATATTCGGACAGGGATTTCTCCTTCAGGTCCCGCAATTTTTCTATTTTCAATCTTCCCTACTTCCTCCGGCTCTCCAGCCAAAGCGCTGAAATCTGTAGTAAGGCGGGCTTCCTCCGGTGATAGCTGGCTCATCGGCGGAGCTCCTGCTGCCTCCATCTGTTCCAATAAAAATTTTGCCTGCGGATCTAATGCCATAATTATTTTCCCCCTATTAATATATTTATTGACAAGGCAGGATGAATGCCTGCCCAATCTATACCCACTATTTAACGGCAGTTTTTTCAGATGCTGTCAGGTTAAAACCTTCATAGCCTTTTTCGGCGACTTCTTCACAAATCTTCCGGTAGGTTCCTACACCGCCAAGATAGATTTGAAAGCCGCGGGCTTTTCCTTCAATATTGGCACCCATGTACCAGGAGTCTGTTTTGGTAAACAAAGTCTGATCGGCGATTTCACGGCAGTGCTTGCTCCATGTATTTTCCGACTCTTCTTTGACTTCAATGACAGCCTGATTTTGTTCCCGCATATAACTGATGCAATCAAATACCCACTCTACATGCTGCTCAATTGAAACCATCATATTGCTCAATACGGACGGACTCTCAGGTCCAGTCAGCATGAACATATTCGGGAAACCCGCTGTAGCGAGGCCAAGATAGGTTCGGGTTTGTGAGCCGCCTGCCCATTTTTCTTTCAGGGAGACGCCGTCTTTTCCACGGATATCCATCTTAAACAGCGGTCCAGTCATCGCATCAAATCCTGTGGCAAACACAATCATGTCAAGCTCATATTCATTATCCACAGTCTTAACGCCTGCTTCAGTAATCTCCTGAATCGGTGCCTCTTTTACATCCACCAGCGATACGTTATCCCGGTTATAGGTCTCAAAATAATCTGTATCTATGATGGTGCGTTTAGTGGCATAATAGAACCTCGGAAGGAGTTTTTCTGCAACTTCAGGATTTTTGACTGTTTCTCGGATTTTTGAGCGAATGAATTCAGCCACAATCTCATTCGCTTCCGGTGAGATGGACAAGTCATTATATGCGTAAGATAACTTAAGAAGTCCTCCTTCTTTCCAGGCTTCCTCGAAAACTTTTTGCCTTTCTTCAGGAGTTTCGTCAAAAACGGAAACATTTCTTGGCTCCTCCGGTATGCCGGTTATGGAATGGCGCATTTTTTCTCTGATATCCCCGTAATTTTTCCGTATATTATTCAGATGTTCAGGATCATTCGGCGTATTTCTGGCCGGGCTGCTGTACTGCGGGGTTCGCTGAAATACCGTCAAATGCCCGGCTTCTTTTGCAATAACAGGAATTGCCTGGATACCGCTGGACCCTGTGCCAATAATGCCAACCCGCTTCCCTGTGAAATCCACTCCTTCATGCGGCCAGTGCCCGGTATGATGCCATTCTCCTTTAAAGTTTTCCAGCCCTTTAAATTTAGGCACATTGGACGCTGACAAGCACCCTACAGCTGTTATAAAATATTGTGCAGAAACCTTTTCACCATTATTTAATTGGACGTCCCACCTATTTTTCTTTTCATCATATTGTGCGGACTGCACCCTTGTATTGAATTTCACATCACGCCGCAGATCAAACTTATCTGCTACATAGTTTATGTAGCTTAATATTTCAGGCTGTTCGGCGTATTTTGCCGACCAGCTCCATTCTTTCAGTAGTTCCTCAGAAAAAGTGTAATTATAGTAGATGCTTTCAACATCGCATCTTGCGCCGGGATAACGATTCCAATACCATGTACCGCCGACATTATCGCCCGCTTCAAATACCCGGGTGGAAAAACCGGCCTCCCGCAAACGATGCAGCATATACAATCCAGAAAAACCAGCCCCTACGACAACAGCATCAAAATCCGTGAGAGTGTTCGATTTTTGAAATGATGACATACTTTCTTCCTCCTCATGAAATTAATTTGAATGAAAGCGATTTCATTTTCCTTTTTAATAAGTTCCTCCTCTCCAGTACTTTTAATTTTTAACTATAACTAAAGCTTACTATCATTCGTTTGTATTGAATATTCATAATTTTCTATATATAATATCCCTATAAGGAAGGTGTTAATATGGCAATAGAATCTACCATTTTGGATAATATCCATAATTTAGAAGATGTCGAAACTCATGAGGAGAAACTGTATAAAATTTTAGAGGTTTATATGAACATTTTTCCTGTGAAAAACGCCTATTTATTTCGTTATTCACCTTTAGGTTTTATTGGTGAAGGTATCATCGCTATCACATGCCACGGATTAATACATATAAGAGATATCAGGGATGATGTTCGTTCATTGCCGCTCATTTACTCTGCCCTCTATGAAAGAAAAGCTAAATATTGTTCGGGAATCGAATACCTCAAGCAAATAAACATCAAATACATAACTACTTCCAATGTCAACTCCTTCCTTGCAATCCCCATTTGCTTTGGTGCAGTTCCTATCGGCTATATTTGCACAAACGAATTTGACGAACAGGGAAAAATTTCTGATCAGCAGCTTTCCTCTTATACTCAATTTGGTCAGCACATAGGAAAAACTCTTGAAAAAACAGAAGGAAAAGAAGATGCCCGGCTATTAAGCAGAAGAGAAATGGAGGTCATGAAGAGGATTTCCTGGGGCGAAAGCATAAAGGAAATGGCCGATTCCATGTTTATCAGTGAAGTTACCATTAACCAGTATATTAAAACAGCTATCAGGAAACTCGGAGCTCAAAATCGCACACAGGCAATTGCGGAGATGTTTCGGAGAGGGATGATTTCATGATACGTAGATGTTCATTCGCTGCACCAAAAAAGGCCCTTTTCTTATAGAGAGGGCCTTTTTAACATTTATTTCTCCATCATCAATTTCAAAATCAGCTCATCCGTATGACGGGTGCCTTCATTTCCTAATTTACAGAAACTCTCGATACTTTTTTCAACATCATCATGAATAAATCCATCGGTTGATTTTATTTCCTGATCGTTGAGTGCAAGAAGGGCAGACTGCACAGCTACATTAGAACAGGTAGACACTTTCATGGCACAGCCTGCTTTTGCTCCGTCACAGATCATTCCAGAAACATTCCCGATTGTGTTCTGAATGGCTGCTTTGATTTGGTGAAGCTGTCCATCGAGCAAATACACGATGGCTGCACTTGCCCCCATTCCTGCAGCAGTTACACCGCATAGTGCAGAAAGACGGCCAAATTTGGATTTAATATGAATGGTTATCAGATGACTGAGTGCCACTGCCCGAATCATTTTTTCATTTGTAACCTTAAGTTTTTCAGCAGCTGCAACAACTGGAAGAGTGACTGCTATTCCCTGGTTGCCGCTTCCGGTGTTTGCCATAACAGGCAGTGTGGAGCCTGCCATTCTCGCATCTGATCCAGCTGCAGCCAAAGACATTGCAGCAGTGGCAATATCATCCGACAAAATCCCCATTTCCACATTCCTTTTTATCGTTTTCCCTACCTTTAGGCCATATTCACCTGATAGGCCTTCCATTCCAATGATCCGATTGAGCTCAATGCTCTTTTTTACAAGTGTTAAGGAACTGATTTCCACACTAAGCACCCATTCATATATTTCATCAATGGTGAGTGCAATTAATTCATCTTCTTCAGATTGGATTCCTATATTTTCACATCCGCCCTGGTAGATAACTTCTCCATCAACCTCAATTAAAGAAATATTGCTGTGGTTATCAGAGATTACGACTCTGGAAGTGTGGATATCAGTTTTTAATACTGTTTCGATATAAAGCCTTTTCGGTGTCTCCGCCTGTAGGGAAGTTACTTTTCCTTCTTCAATAAGTTTAAGAGCCAGCAGCTCATCTTCAGGCCCTACTCCCTCTAATACTTCCAGCTTTCTTGCAGGGTCCCCTGCCACAGCGCCAATTGCCGCTGCGAAATCAAGACCATAAGAACTCATGCCCGGAATTCCGACTGATTTAGCATTTTTGATGATGTTTCCGCTCGCTTTTAAGCATAGCTCTTTTATTTCCCCTTTAGCATGGCTCTTTGCAGTTGCTGCAGCGAGTGCAATCGCAACAGGTTCCGTACATCCAAGGGCAACCACTAATTCTTTTTCCAGAATCCTTAAGATCTTGTGCTTCTCCATTTTCATACCCCTAATTGATTTAAGTAATAGAATGAAACTTTAACTATTATAATCCATATAGTGAAAAATGAAGAGAGGCAATATTTCCTTTCATACCAAGTTGACGGAAAAATAAAATAGGAGCAGCTCTGGCATCTAATCTTTGCAGAATAATGCACTGAGATTCTTCAAGGTATATAATCTTCCAGTCACCATAAAAAGGCTGTTATAGTTTCTTTGTACATATTCATCTATAATAGTGAGTCCCTTTACAAACCGGTTCACTAAATAATTTGTGTACTTTGGATCACAGACAAAGCGATTGATTCTAAATAGCTCATCTGCAAGGATATGAAACTTAAAGTCTTCAGCAATCAGTTTGATTTGTTGTAATTTGTCTGAGTCCAAATAGAAAATATTATTTTCGAGATTCTTATTCAGAAAGGTCAAAAACCCCCTTATATTTTCAGCGAGTAAAATGGCTTTTTCCATTTCAGGTTTCATATTTAATCCCCCCTTGTTACATAGTTCCGTTTACAAAGAATTTATGTAGGAGAGTACCCTCTTAACACACAAAAGGCCAGGAAACCGAAGTTCCTGGCCTTTACTATTTATTTCAACCCCGAAATGGTATAACCATCGATAATATATCGCTGGAAGAGAATGAAGATGATGATAATTGGAACAACCATGAAGGTTGATCCTGCCATCTGCAGGGCAAAGTTTCCGCCATATTGTCCTTTTAATAATTGGAGTCCGACCGAAAGAGTATAAAGACTTTCGTCGTTTGCAATGATCAGCGGCCACAGGAAGCTGTTCCATCCAGCGATAAAGGTTAATATCCCCTGTACTGCAAGGACCGGCTTAGCCATAGGCAGGACAATTTGCCAGAATACCCTTAATTCACTGGCGCCATCAAGCCTTGCTGCTTCAAGCAATTCATCAGGTATCGTAGTCATGAACTGGCGGAACAGGAATATCCCGAATGCACCCACCAGACCTGGGAGAACAATCCCCGCCATTGTATTGGTTAACTGCATCTGATTCAGTATCAGATACACAGGTATCATGGTTACCTGTCCAGGAATCATCATTGTAGCAAGAACGAGAAAGAATAATTTGTTCCGCCCTTTAAATTCAAATTTGGCAAAGGCATAGCCTGCCATCGCATTTAAGAATAGCCCGACAAAAGACCAAAGAACGACAATAAGCGTATTTTTCAAATAAAGAGCGAAGTTCATATTCACAAAGAGATTCTGAAAGTTTTCCAATGTGAAGTCCTGGGGCAACAAAGTGGGTGTGAGCTGCATGACTTCACTTTCAGGCTTAAAAGCAGAAAGTATCATCCAAATAAATGGAATGGAAACCAGCAATCCTCCGATGGCTAGGATAATACCTACGATCCATTGCTGGGCTCTTTCCTGCTTAATGCTGCTACTTAATGATTGCTTATGAACTGCATTGGATTTCATTTTGTTTTCCACCTCAGCTTTCATCAATAATCCTGTCCTTTTTTCTGAAGCTTAAATTGAATCATTGTTATGATAATGATGGCAATGAACAGTATGAAAGACCCCGCAGCCGCATATCCAAAGTTGCTGAATTGGAATCCATTCCGGTAAATGAACAAGGCAACTGAAGTGGTGCTGTCTAAAGGACCGCCATTTGTCATGACAAACGGTTCTTCAAAAAATTGCAGCCAGCCGATCATCGTCGTGATGGACACGAAGAAGATGGCGTATCTTAAAAGCGGAATCGTAATCTTGAACATCTGCTGCCAATTGTTGGCACCATCAAGCTGAGCCGCTTCATAGTAAGTTTTTGGAATACCCTGAAGCGCTGCCAGGAATATAATCATGTTAAGACCAATGGCTCTCCAAAGCGCAAGAGCGATCAGTGAAACCTTTGCCATTGTCGGATCCTGAAGCCATGGAACAGGCGGCAGGTGCAAAAACTCCAGCACATAATTAAATAATCCCAACTGAGGGTTATACAAATAGCTCCAAACCACAGCAACCGCAACAACGTTTGTGATGGAAGGCATATAGAAGACAACCCGGAAAGCTTTAAAGATGCGGGCTTTTCCAAAGTTGATTAGGAGAGCAATTCCCAGGGAACAAACGATGACTAGCGGTACACCAAATACCACATAAAACAGGGTATTAAGAATGGATTTTACAAAGATCGGGTCACTCACAACCTCTTTATAATTCTCTATACCAACAAAGCTAATAGATGACCAATCGGCTATCCCGACCAGATCCAGATCAGTAAAACTGATGATCAGGGCCACAAATATAGGGAGAATGGAGAATAATGTCAGTAAGATAAGTGCAGGAGCTATAAAAAAGTATGGAGTCTTGTTTGCCATAAAGCTTTTCATTGTAGGTCCCTTCCTTCTTAGTCCCATGAGTCAGGACTATTGGAGGCAACTGACAGACTTATGTCTGCCAGTGCCTATTTATTAATATTACTTCGTTAAAATTTCCTCAGATTTTTTATCAAAGTCGTCCATTTCGGATTGGATATCCGCGCCGCCACGATAAATCTTTTCAAATCTGCTTAAGAAATCCTGTGCAATTTTCTCAAAAGGTTTAATGACAGGCATTGGCTGTGCATTTTCCAGCTGCTCCCCAAAAACTTTGTAATATTCGTTATGCTGAAGCTGGTCATCATTCCATGCCTCTTTGTTTGCCGGTAAAGAGTTTGTCATTTCAAGCCACTTCACCTGAGTTTCGGGTTTGCTCATGTATGCAAGGAATTTAAGTGCTTCCTCTTTATTTTTTGTGTGCTGGAATACGGATAGGTTGGATCCGCCCAGTGTGGAAGTATTTGTTTCCTTAGCCGGAAGGACTGCAGTCGCCCACTTGCTCTCAAGTTCTGGCGCCTGGTCATTGATCAGCTTAACCATCCAGGGACCGCTTATGAACATCGGCAGAATTCCATCCCCTCTGAATGCCTGGACGATATCAAGACCAAGGTCAACCGGAGCGGATCCGTCTTTGAAGAATCCATTCAGGTACTCAACGGCTTCAACAAATTCCGGCTCATTGAAAAATGCCTGATTGCCTTCGATAAGCTTGGAACCATTTTGACGGGCCAGCATGAATGATAAGCTTTGCTCATTTGTATCAATGCTGATTCCGTATTTGTCCTCACCGCGATCAGCCAATTTTTTGGCTGCATCCTGTAACTCCTCCCATGTCTTTGGAGCTTCCTTATATCCTGCTTCCTCTAATAAATCAGTGCGGTAAAAAAGTACCCGTGTATCTACATACCACGGCACGCCGACCACTTTATCATCATATTTCGTTGTTTCGATTGAACCTTCGAAGAAATTATCTGCCCCAAGCTCAGGGTATTTTTCAGTGTGTTCAGTTAAATCAAGCAATGCATTTGCAGAAGCAAACTCAGGAATCCAAGTTGTTCCCATTTGCACAACATCCGGCCCTTTTTTAGAAGCAACTGCTGTTAAAAGCTTATCATGTGCCTGGTCCCAAGGGATTGCCTGCACCTTAACATCAATTTCAGGATTCTCTTTTTCAAATTCATCTGCAATTTTCGGAAGTGTTTTTGCCTCTTCGCCCATGCCCCAAACGGTTATGGTCTTCTGCCCCTCTTTTGAAGAAGATCCAGAATCAGATGAACAGCCTGCCAATGCCCCAGAAACCACCAGGGAACCCACCATAGCAACTGCAGCGAATTTTTTACTGAATACATTTAATAACTTTTGGCTCATACGTAAAACCCCCAATAAAATAATAGGCTTTGCTTTAAGTTTCCCGCTATTGTGTTGCTTCATTACTTCTTAAAGTACAAACGTAAAAACCTGCTCCATTTTTAAATGGTTTGGAAATTCCCCCTTTTTAGCGAAACGTTTCGAGTGACACTAAAAAAATATGAATTTATCATTATAGAAACGTTTTGATAATTAAGGGTCGAGGACAATAATCTCTTCTCCAACACTATAGAAACGTTTCGATAGGGTTATTATATGCTAATGTGAAATCGTTTTCAAGTATATTTTACAGCAGAAAATGAAATAATCATAAAATTTCATATAATATTTAACCAACCTTTTCGAAACGTTTCGATTTTTGATTGACTCAAAAAAAGAAAGCGCTTATAATGCAGTTGTATCTTTATTCGAAACGTTTCTATTTATTATTTAAAATATACTATAAGAAATTGGGGAGGGTACCCTGAAAATGAAGCAAAAACTAATATCCTTACTCGAAGAAATGACTCTCGATGAAAAAATTGCCCAACTTATGCAGCTGGCTACACCATTTTTTGAAGGTTCAAAGGATGAAGGGCAGATTACAGGCCCTCTCGCTTCCATGAAAATCAACGAGAACAGCATACACAGCTCAGGTTCAGTTCTTGGTGCTTCAGGTGGTGCAAAAGAAGCAATCCGTATTCAGAAAGCCCACTTAAAAAACAATCGATTAGGAATTCCTTTATTATTCATGGCAGACGTCATACATGGTTATAAGACTATTTTTCCGGTCCCTCTCGCCATTAGCTGTTCATGGGATCTCGATGGTGCACAGGAGAGTGCTGCCATTGCCGCTAAAGAAGCAGCTGTGTCCGGTGTCCATGTAACCTTTGCCCCAATGGTCGACCTTGTCCGTGACCCGCGCTGGGGCCGTGTAATGGAATCTACTGGTGAAGACCCGTTCCTGAACAGTGAATTTGCGAGAGCCTTTGTGCGCGGTTTTCAGGGTGAAGATCTGCAGAACAATCTTGAGAAAGTCGCCGCCTGTGTAAAGCATTTTGCTGCATATGGAGCACCAGAGGGCGGAAGAGATTATAACACGGTGAATATGTCGGAGCGGCAGCTGCGGGAATCCTATCTTCCTGCCTATAAAGCAGCTCTTGAAGAAGGCTGTGAAATGGTTATGACAGCTTTCAACACGGTCGATGGAATCCCCGCTACCGGCAATAGCGCCTTGATGCGAGGTCTCCTTAGAGACGAATGGAAATTTGATGGAGTTCTAATTTCCGACTGGGGCGCAGTAAAGGAAATGATTCCTCACGGAGTTGCCGAAGATGAAGCCGAAGCCGCACTGAAAGCCATCCAGGCCGGTGTGGACATTGAAATGATGACTTCATGCTATATCGACCATTTAAAAGAACTTGTGCTGAATGGAAAAGTGGATGAAGCACTCATTGATGAAGCGGTGCTTAGGATCTTAACCCTGAAGGATAAACTGGGATTATTTGAAAATCCAAACCGAGGTGCCGATGAAGCACTTGAAAAAGAACTCATTCTTAATGAGGATCACCGGCAAGCCTCCAGGGAGCTGGCGGTTAAATCCTCTGTTTTATTAAAAAACAACGGGCTTCTTCCTATTAATAAGGAAAAGAAATTGGCGCTTATCGGACCGTTTGCAAAAAACAATGACATTCTGGGTCCATGGTCATTTCTTGGGTCAAAAGAAAAAGCCGTTCAACTTTATGACGGGTTGAAAGAAAAAGTGGGCTCCTCCCTTCTTGTAACCGCTCAAGGCTGTGACATTGAATCCGTCACAGATGAACAGATAAATGAAGCACTTAAGATAGCTGAGGATGCAGATATTATCATCCTGGCACTCGGGGAAGATTCGGAAATGAGCGGTGAAGCCGGCTGCCGTGCAGATATCCGCTTGCCTGAAGCTCAACTCGAACTGGCA
The DNA here is from genome assembly GCF_002272225.1 of Bacillus sp. 7894-2. Lineage (NCBI taxonomy): Bacteria > Bacillati > Bacillota > Bacilli > Caryophanales > Bacillaceae > Bacillus > Bacillus sp. 7894-2. Next base: position 42,215 of record NZ_NPDG01000006.1, on the reverse strand, counting down.
GCCAGGATAAAACAGCTTGGCAAGCCAGTCGCTGCTGTCCTCTTTAATGGACGCCCGCTTGATTTACACGGAATCTGGGACGAAGCTGACGCCATTCTGGAGGCTTGGTATCCAGGTACAGAAGGCGGAAACGCTATTGCCAATCTCTTGCTCGGAGATGCCTGTCCATCAGGAAAACTGACCATGTCTTTTCCTTATTCAGTCGGCCAGGTCCCTGTCTATTACAATCATTTTAATACTGGACGTCCTAAGGGGGCTCCAGATGCACAGGAAAGATACGTATCACAATATTTAGATATACCAAATGAGCCGTTGCTTCCCTTTGGATACGGCTTAAGTTACACATCGTTTGAATATGCTGACGCCAAACTATCACATTCTGTTCTGACTCCCTCCAAACCGATTATGCTGTCTGCAGAAATAACCAATATAGGCAGCCGTGCGGGAGAAGAAATTGTTCAGTTCTATATTCAGGACGTTTCAGGTGAAGTCGTCAGGCCTTTGAAGGAACTTAAAGGATTTAAGAAAATCACACTGGATCCCGGTGAAAAAGTCCATGTTACATTTGAGATCAAGGAAGAACAATTGCGTTATTATCATACTGACTTATCATTCAGGAGTGATAACGGAAAATTTGTCGCCTATATAGGTACAAACAGCAGGGACGTTACCCCGCTGCATTTTGAATTGATTAAAGATTGAACAAAATATATCAGTCTCATAAACCATTGAAATAGTTTATGGGATTTTATGAAACCTAAAAGGAAAGAGTTGACAATATATGACACAGTCAAAGTTCACCATTCAGGCTAATGATTTATCATTTACCTTTTTAAATAGCGGGGATCTATACGAAATTGCCCATTCATCCACTATGATCAACCAATGGCTTTCCAATCCAATAGATGGTTCCTTAAATAATATATTTCTGCGTATTCACGAGGAGACTGGCATCAGGACCTTTCCCCTGCTGGGAGTCAAGTCCCAAAGCACGGTCCGTACCGCACATAACCAAGTGATCTGGGAAGGGAAAGCTCTCGGCATTACCTATCAGGTTACATTCACATTGACAGAAAACGCTATCTGGTTCTGGAATGTTGAATTATCTGGAGATGGATATACAGCTGATGTTATCTACGGACAGGATTTGGGACTTGCTGATAAAGGTGCCGTTCGCACGAATGAAGCATACATGTCTCAATACATTGATCATAAAGCATTTAAAAGATCTGAAAAAGGTTTTGCCTTATGCTCCAGACAAAACCAGCCAATGAGCGGCGGATGCTTCCCTTATATTCAGCAGGGGTCACTCACTAAAACGATAGCCTATTCTACTGATGGGTTTCAATTTTTCGGATTATCCTATAAAGAAACAGACTTACCTGAAGCACTAAGTAAAAACTCTCTTGCTAATGAAATCTACCAATACGAATTCGCCTATACAGCCCTTCAGTCAGATAAGATTGAGCTGAAAGGCGAGGCACAGGTCGTCTTTTATGGCATCTTTAAGGAAAACCACCAAGAGGCAATCACAGAGCTGGAATTTGAGAATGATATAGTGAAAGCTTGGGGGAAGATTCCAAAAGCAGAAGCTCAAGGCAGCAAAATTGAGCCTGTCCGTCTCTCTCCTGCTTTTGGGAAACCGCTTGAAACGCTTACGATGAGCAGAGCGGAAATCGATGAGCTGTTCCCCCATCGCCATCAGGAAGAGACTTCCGGAAATTCGCTATTATCCTTCTTTACAGATCGGCATGAGCATGTTGTCTTAAAGGAGAAAGAACTGCTCGTTGAACGTCCTCATGGACATATCATCATGACCGGGGAAAATGTTGAGAACATCCAAAACGTCCTTACTTCCACTTTATATATGTATGGAATTTTCAACTCTCACATCGTGGTTGGGAATACATCTTTCAATAAAATGCTGACAAACGCCAGAAATGCATTAAACATCATGAAAACCTCCGGCCAGAGGATTTACATTGAAATTGACGGGGAATATCGTTTGCTAACAATGCCTTCTATGTTTGAAATGGGCTTTAATTATGGCAGATGGTACTATAAGACAGCAGATGACCTGATTATAATCACTTCCTATACATGTGCGGATGCTCCTCAACTAGAGCTGCATCTCCGCTCTGAAAAAGGAAAAGCCTACCGGTATCTTGTGACTAACCAGGTTTCTATGAATAATAACGAGTATAACCAGCCATATGAAATGGAGCATGATGGAAATACCCTTACTTTTAAGCCGGGAGAAAACTCCGACAGTTCAAGTGTTTTTCCTGACCTTGCGTACCGCATGCAAATAAACGGTACTGATTTCCAAATAAAGGATTCTAGTCTTTTCGGAGAAAATATTAATAAGGAAGCAGCTTCTCTTGCTGTAATTGAAATGGCTTCTTCAAGTCAATGGCAGATGGCCATTCAAGGGTTGCTTGAAGGGCAAGAGTTCCTAATCGGGCAAACCGATTTCCATGCAGAAAAAGAAAAGTATCGCGAATTTTTCGACTCAACCATGAACGGCTTCCGGCTTTCCAAAAAGGGAGCTGCTGTTGAGGAGCTAAATAAAGTAAACGCTCTTGCCTGGTGGTATACACACAACATGCTGGTCCATTACTCTGTTCCCCATGGACTTGAGCAGTACGGCGGAGCTGCCTGGGGAACGCGCGATGTCTGCCAGGGACCAACTGAGTACTTCATTGCCACACAAAAATATGATTCTGTAAAGAATATCATTACGACTGTGTACTCTCACCAGTACGCAGATGATGGTAACTGGCCTCAATGGTTCATGTTTGATGAATATTACAGATTCCAGCAGGAAGAAAGCCATGGAGATATCATTGTCTGGCCATTGAAGGTGATTGCTGAATACCTGAAAGCAACTAATGATTACTCTATATTAAGCGAATCAATCCCTTACACTGAAAAAGGCAGCTTTGAATTTACAAAAGAGAATGCTTCTCTTCTGGATCATATAAAAAAACAGATTCAGTATATAAAGGATCATTTTTTACATGAAACGTTTTTATCTTCCTATGGAGATGGTGACTGGGATGATACCCTTCAGCCGGCTAATGCCCAATTAAAGCAATATATGGCCAGCAGCTGGACAGTGGCCCTGACATTCCAGGTGATCAGCCAATTCTCTTCTTTATTGGAAGGCCATGATGATCAACTGTCTGTTGAGTTGAAGGATATTGCTGAGGGAATCAAAAGAGATTTCAGCACCTATATGCTTTCTTCGGAAACAATTCCAGGGTTTGTGTACATGGAAAATCCTGAAGAACCTGAAATGATGGTACACCCTTCCGATACGAAGACAGGGATACACTATCGCCTTCTCCCTATGACAAGGAGCATGATTGGCGAACTTCTGACGCCAGAACAGGCTGAGGAACACTATAAGATTATCAAAGAAAAGCTGTACCACCCCGATGGAGTCCGCTTAATGGACCGTCCAGCTTCATATACAGGCGGCGTCAGTACAAATTTCAAACGAGCCGAGCAGGCGGCTAATTTTGGCAGGGAAATTGGACTTCAGTATGTTCATGCGCACATTCGCTTCGTTGAGGCAATGGCCAAAATCGGGAAGTCAGATGAGGTATGGACTGGCCTGCAGAAAATCAATCCAATCGGGATCCAAAAGATGGTGCCTAATGCAGAGCTTCGGCAAAGCAATGCCTACTTCAGTAGCTCTGACGGAAAATTCAATTCCCGCTATGAAGCTGCAGAGAACTTTGATAAGCTTCGTGATGGCTCCGCCACTGTAAAAGGCGGATGGAGAATCTACTCCAGCGGTCCGGGAATTTATATGAATCAGCTTATTTCAAATGCCCTTGGAATCCGCCGCGATGGACAGGATTTGGTCATTGACCCTATTCTTCAAGCAGAACATGACGGTTTGGAATTCAACTTCAGCATTAATGGTAAAGAAGTGACATTCCTCTATCATCTCGGCAATCAGGAGATTCCCGGAATCAAGATTAACGGCAGCAAGATAAATGCACAAAGGATTTCCAACAGATACCGCACAGGCGGATACCAAATCAGCAAATCCGAGCTTGAAAAGCATCTAACACAAGAAAAAAATATAATCGACATTTATTTGTAATCGAGGATTTAGCGGCCAAATGAGGCCGCTTCCTTTTTCATGTCTGGAGGGCGTCAAGATGAAAATGAAATGGTGGCACAAAAGTGTAATCTATCAGGTATATCCCCGCAGTTTCAAAGACTCCGACGGGGATGGAATAGGTGATTTAAAAGGACTAATTTCAAAACTCGATTATATTGCAGAATTGGGAGCTGATGTCATTTGGCTCTGTCCAGTGTATGCTTCGCCAAACGATGATAATGGATACGATATTAGCGATTATTACAGCATACATCCGGAATATGGATCTATGCAGGATATGGATCTGCTTATCTCCGAGGCAGCCAGCCGAGGGATCGGCATCATGATGGATATTGTCGCCAACCATACCTCAGATGAGCACCACTGGTTCATTGAATCAAGAAGCAGTAACTGTAATCCTTACCGTGATTTCTATGTTTGGAAAGACGGCGTGGAGAATGGCCCTCCAAGCTCCCTTCAGTCCATTTTCAGCGGAAGTGCGTGGGAGTATGATTCCAATTCGAACCAATACTACCTGCACATGTTCAGTAAAAAACAGCCTGATTTGAATTGGCATCACCCCCCTGTCCGCTATGCCATTTATGATGTAATGCGTTTCTGGATTAATAAAGGAATAAAAGGATTCCGTTTTGATGTGATCGACCTGATTGCAAAGGATCTTGATAAATCAATCATAGCAAATGGTCCCCTCCTCCATGAATACCTACAGGAAATGCATCGGGAAGTACTGGAGGGAATGGATATTGTTACGGTAGGCGAAACCGGCGGGGCTGATTTGCAGCAGGCTATTCTCTATACGGACCCTTCGCGAAAAGAGCTGGATATGGTCTTTGCCTTTGAGCACGTTTCATTAGATGAACTGCCCGGTAAGCAAAAATGGGATTTGAAATCGCTCGACATAAAAGATTTAAAGCGTGTTTTTTCAAACTGGCAGACAGGCCTTTCAAATAAGGGATGGAATAGCCTCTTCTGGAGCAATCATGATCAGCCGCGTATTATTTCAAGATGGGGCAATGATCATGAGTTCCGCTATGAAAGCGCCACTATGTTTGCCGCTCTTCTGCATCTCATGAAAGGCACACCGTATATTTACCAGGGAGAAGAAATCGGAATGACAAATATCAAATTTCCTGATATAAGTTTCTACCGAGATATTGAGACATTCAATATGTATAATGAGCGGATAACGAGAGGTCAGTCTCATGAAGACATTATGAATTCAATCTATGCGAAAGGCCGAGATAATGCACGGACACCCATGCAATGGAATACCGAAAAGAATGCCGGCTTTACTAACGGACCTCCGTGGATTGAAGTGAATCCAAATTATTTATCCATTAACGCTGAAAGTGATCTCGGATCTAAGCAATCGATCTTCCGTTTTTATCAAAAGCTTATACAGCTGAGGAAGTACAATGACATCATTATGTATGGCCATTACTGCCTGCTTGACAGTGCACCGGAAGTCTTTGCGTATGAAAGAACTTATAAAGATGAAAAATGGATGATCATCGCTAATGTATCTGAGAAAAACGTAAAGGAGTCACTTCTCAGCTTTGGGAACAGGGAACTTCTTATTCATAATTACTCTTCCCCTCCCCATGACAAAGTACTTCGACCTTATGAAGCCATTGTTTATAAATTAAAAAATTGACTATAGCTGGAAGCGCTCACAATGTATAATAAGAGAAGAGCTTATTGCAGAGACTGGAGAGAGAATTGTGACAAGTATTAAAGACATTGCAAAAAAAGCGGGTGTCTCCATATCAACTGTTTCCTATGCTCTGAACGGCAGCCCAAAGGTCACTGAGGAGACTGCTGCAAAAATCCTGGCCATCGCCAAAGAGCTTAACTACGTGCCGAACGCTGCAGCACGTTCTTTAAAGAAAAGGGAAACAAAAATTATCGGGGTTTTTTTAACGAACTTCGGGGGAGCATTTTATGGACAGCTCCTGCAGGGTATCCAGGACTCTCTTAATAGCAAGGGATATGAGATGATTGTATGCAGCGGAAAAGAGTCCCACCGTTTTATCCCTGAACGAATGATTGACGGAGCTATTGTTCTGGACTTCTCTTTTTCGAGTGAAGAACTATTGAAGCATGCTGATGCAGGACATAAGATTGTTGTAATGGATAGGGAATTAATTCACCCCAATATTAACCAGGTACTTTTGCATAATACTTCGGGGGCCACTCTTGCGATTGATTACTTAATTGAAAAAGGCCATCGAAAAATATATGCAGTAAATGGTCCGGATGGTTCGTATGATGCGGTCCAGCGGATTGAAGCTGTTCGTCAGGCTGTGAAATGGAATCAGCAGATCGTTTACCGCGAACTTCCGGGTAACTTTAATAAGGGCGCTGGCGAGAAGGCAGCGGAACAGATCGTAAATGAATACACCGAGCCTGTTGCAGTATTCTGCCTGAATGATGAAATGGCAATCGGCATGTACAATTATCTTGCCCCTACAAAGTATGAAATTGGGAAACATATTCATATTATCGGCTTTGATAATATTGAGCTTTCCAGGTATACTCAGCCTCGATTGGCAACCATCGATTATTCTGAGCGTAAATGGGGCGCTGTTTCTGCTGAACACCTGCTAAAATTGATTGCAGGCGAACCGTTTGAAAATGAACGTATCTACGTTACACTCATACCAGGAGATTCGGTGCAATCCATTTAATTTAGCTGCAAATAAAAATAAAACAGCGCCTGAGCTAATGTTCAGGTGCTGTTTTGCTGTTACTTCCTGCCTTACTATCAGGAGGATTGTCCATCCGGAAGCATTTTCTTAAACAGATCCAGGCAATTCTTTTTCTTTTTCTCTTTCACCCAAACCTCGCAGCCTTCAAAGGGATTAGCCGTTCCCAAATAGAGATTGCCATTTTCAGAAACAAACAGGTTCCGGCATCCATAATTTTTCGGATTTCCGAGTCCGTTAATCGTTACCGGAAACCAATGAATGCCATCTGGGGACTTCCACAGGCTAAACCCAAATGTTAAGCGGGTTGCCGGAGAAATTAAGGCGAAGAACAAGTCAGATATACATTCGATCGGCAGGCTGCTCAACAGCGGATTTTCATCCAACAGGCTTTTCAGGACTTCCGGTAGAAGCGGCGGAACAAGATCTGTCCAGTCCCAGGTGCCAAGATAAAGCCAGCCATTATATTCTTTCAGCTGCCAGCAGTAGCCATTCGCAATATTGCCAAAACCGGATGGAATACCGCTAATAGCCGTGCCCCTCGTCCCGGTTTCAGGGTTCGAAGGTTCAACAGGCTTGCTTCCAATAACCAGTTCCCATTGATCATTCTGATCGATTCGGATTAAGTCAAAGCCCTTGGGAGTTACAAGCCGATCATTCGGATCAAGGCTGAAGATGCCAAAATAGACAGCTGTCCCAAGGTATAAATAACCCTTATAGATTTCGAGGCTTAATGGCACCTCATTTCTTGCATCGCCCGCCCCTCTGTCTACAACCTTTTTCCAGCTGTTTGCTCTCGGATTCTCATCTTCTGATCTCCATAATTGAAAGCCTTCAGGCAGGGCTGTCCCAATATATAACCGATTATTGAAGCTTGACATGATGATTCCATTTCCCTGGGGATTTATTTCCGGATCCCCTGATAGATCGATTTGCTCCCAGCCATTCTTTTCGGGATCTTCACTTACATAAAGCAGCGTATTGGACACTTGCAGTTCATTTCCCGGGAGTGCAGCCAAATAGAGTTTATTGTTATGAACCACCATTGTCCTTGTTGATCCGCCCTGCAATAAACTCGGTAGCGGACGCCATCCTTCCTCATCTGTATATTTTAAAACGAGCAGGTTCGGACTAAAAGTAGCACAGCCGGCATATAAAGCAGACTCGCCAGATGGAGATGTGTAGGGAATCATAAATCGGAAGCCGACAATTCCGAGGGAAGGCTCTTTAAAGACCCGCTCCCATTTACAGCTTCCATCTTTTTTATATCGCCAGATTTCACCGCTGAAATCAGGATTCTTTGGTGTTAATTCCTCAGGCACTTCCATGTCGCCAAAAATAACACCGCCCGCGAGGACAGAATAGACAATATTCCGGCCTGTCCCAACATAAAGATACTCCTCAAACTCAGCAACAGACCATGCGTAATTGTTTTGCATGGCATTGTCGGGATTGGTTTTGTCAAACCCATTAACCGGGGTTATCTTTTTAAAACCACTTACATTAAACCCCATCGTTTTTACACCTCTTTTCGCTTTTTAATAGAATATGCGAAAGTATGAAAAACGCAGGGGCTAATGTCTTGGACAAGGGAAGAATTACGGGGAATTGGTGAAAGGCCTCTACTTATACAATTGAATTGTACTCTATTGTTTAGAAGGCTTGATGGAAAAAATCTAAAAGGAACAAGGAAGATCATCTAGTTCCGATTATTTTATTCTGCTTTTTATAAATGTAATGATAAACAAAAGTAAGGGCAAAAGAATCGCCAGCGGCAAATGGATGAATAACGGCACAAACTTCAGTCCTATCTCCAGATGCTGTGAAAGATTTTCTGCATATGCGTATGACAGCAGAAGAATGATCACTAGGATAGATACCGTCACAACCTGTGGTTTAACCTTTGCCATGCTGGATTTTGCAAGATTCATTCCGGCGAAGGTAAAAATGGCAATTTTAAAATAACCGCCGAAGATAATGATAATTACCGCAAAGATGTCCAGCCGTTTAATGAAATCAAAAAGTGTTACCCGCTCAATGGCCTCTATCAAAGGAAAAGTAAAGTTCTTCGCTAATTCCGGGTGAAGTACTCCAATGGTTAAGAATGAAAAAAGAGATAATAATAGCGTGAAAAAGATAATAATAAAGCTTCCCTTTTTAGATACCGCTGATCTGTGCTCACGTTTCAAATAAGGGAAAATCATAAGGAAAGCGATGAGCTCTCCGTACGGAAAGGTGACCATCGTTGGCACAATACTGGCTATTTTCTTTACATCAACCTCAAAGATAGGATCAATGTATTCCCAGTGAAAAATTCCGCTAATGAGAATCCAGAATGGAATCAGGAATAGAAACAGCACGGTTACACTGCCTATAATGACGGCAGAGCGCATAAAGGCCTCCAGCCCCTTTATGTAGGTATAGGCAACAACGAGGAAAATGGATAGTTTTACAATCAACGGTTTCATGGTATAAAGCAGCGTACTATTGATGAACATGGTAAAATCCGTTAAAACGCGGGATGCGAGGTAAGCAAAGTAAAGGACATACACGAGTGACGCTGCAGATCCAAGAAATTTCCCAAGATTCCTTTTCAAAATCACGGAAAGGTTCATATAATCGTTATGTTGCCAAATATAAACATACATTTGAAAAATAAGGAGCCCGATAGTCCCTGCTGTAAGAATGACAATCCAGGAGGCCTTTTCAGCCGATAGATTCAGACCAAAAATAACGGAACTTCCTATCAGGAATAGCAGCATAGCGAACATTGATTCAATGATTCCAATGATTGGTTTGTTCTCCATGTTATCAGCCTCCCTTCTTGTAATGCCCGATATTTTGTACTTTTATATTCGTTTTAAGCTTAATTTCCGCATTTTTAATAGGTACTGGCCAATCTGATTTCAGTTTCTTCCATGTCCCCGGACTTTTCTCCCTCATCATCAGCCCTAACCCCAGAGGGTCCATCTCATTTTCCTGTGCTATGGCGAGTAGGTCCTGCACATGATTCTGGATTGTTTTTTCAATCTGCCTTTCAAGCAGCTGGATATCATGGGGTTTTTCTAAATCCACATTACATTTTATCTGGCTTATATCACCCGAAAGCCTTAAGTTATAATGAAAGATATACTTATCTTCATATGTTTCTACCTGTCTTTCTCTGGCCAGATTTCCAAGAACGCGAAAGGTGAATAGGTTGTTCTCATCTTTTGGGCAGCTTGCTTCAATTGAAAAACCGGATTCGCCTCCCTGCAGAATGGTTATGATGGCAGCATCCCGATAATCAAGGAACACTGATAACTTATCTTCTTTAAAAAGGGCAAGCCCGCCATAAGCAATATGAGCAGGGCTGGTCGTTTCAAAGTTCCCTCTTTCCTTCCCGCTTTTGAGATCTCCTACTACTTTAATAAAAGGCATTGCGATATCCTTTCCCTCCTTGATTTCATCAACCTTGATCTCCGTCGCGGTCACAGGAATATCTCTGCCCAGCTTTTGGAGAATGTTTTCAATTTCAAAAGCTGAAAATCCTTCAATTGGAGAGTAGATCTTCAGCAGTTCACTTGCATTGACATCCCGGGCAATGACCAGATTTGCATCAGATGGAATCTGTGCAGAATGCAGAATATAGTCATAAACGTCCTTGGCCTTCCCCTCACGGGCGAATGCTTCACCCAAGAGAATGACTTCTATCTGTTTTAAATAATTATAACGGGAAATATTTACAGAAATTCTTTCTAAAGCTGCATCAATTGTTTTACCCGTTGCTTTATAAACTACATAGGGGGAGTTGGGAACCTGTGATTTACCTGCAACGGCAGCAGGATTGATCAACTGCAGGGATACCTCATACCCGTCCTCTGCATGGTCGACCCCCATAGCAAATGAAAAAGAAAGTTCATTCAACTCATGTTTATCCAATGGGGCAAGGAATACCGCCGCCACCGATAATAACATAAAGAGCATATAAAGATATTTCACTGTGATCACTCATTTACGGCTATTTTTAAGAAGATCGTCCTTATCATATTTTTTGGGAGCATTTATAATCTTTTTTAATGAAAATCGAATAAAAGTATCTTTTAAATCGGCTTTTTTCACCGGTGTGATCGGTGATAAATATGGCACTCCAAAGCTATTTAAGGATGTAAGATGATTAATTAAAACAATGGTTCCCAGGATAATGCCGTACAATCCAAACGTACTGGCCAAGAACACCAGAATATAACGGATCCCCTTGATTGCATTGCCAAAAGGATGAACAGGAATAGCAAAATTCAAAACATATGTAGCTGAAATGACGACAAGTGTCGACAGCTGGACAATTCCTGCTTCCGCTGCTGACTGGCCTAAAATAATCGTACCAATGATCGAGAATGCCAGCATGATGCCTGTCGGCAAACGTATGGAGCTCTCCAGGAGCACTTCAAAAATCACCATGAGCAGAATGACTTCAATGACTAATGGCAGAGGAACAATTTGCCTCTGTGCTGCCAGGCTGACGAGCAATTCACTGGGGATCAGCTCCTGATGAAATAATACAAATGCAATATAAAAAGGAATGAGAAAGATTGAAGCAACAAAAGAAATTATTCGAACCAGCCTGGTAAAATCGAACATGGATGTTTCATAATAGTCCTCCGGCGAATGGAAAAATTGGATGAACAGGGCAGGCACTATCAGTGCATCCGGAGATCCATCACATATAATCACCATTTTGCCTTCCAATAAATGGCCGGCCACAACATCCGGCCGCTCCGTTGTGAGAACCCGCGGGAATGGCGTAATCTGATCATCTGAGATGCTTTCCTGAATATAAGAAGAATCCAGAATAGATTTTAGTCTAATTGATTTTAGTTTGCTTTTGACATTTTTCAGGAGGTCCCGATCTGCTTTATCAGCTAAATATAGAAGATATACGCCTGTATTGGTCTCCTCTCCAATCGTCTGATCCTCAATTGTCAATTGGTCATTCTTAATGAACCGTTTGATCAGTGAAATATTATTATTGGCAAGCTCGGTAAAACCGATCTGCGGTCCCTTTAATACCCGCTGGGACTGCGGTGGTGAAAGCGCACGATCCTTCCAATCAGCCGTGTCTGCAGCCAGGCATGAATCAGCGCCGGATATAAATATTAGCGTATTTCCATTAGAGAGTTCGTTTACTGCTTCATTCAAGTCCGAGACGATCTTAATCTTGGAAATCTCAATTGTGTTTTCCATTTGCTGTATAGGATTTCTTGATAATTCCTTAAGTTTTAGAATTGGCCCAAGTATATGCTCCTGGACCGTTTTCTTATCTGCAATCGTATCGAGATACAGCAGACAGCCTGAAGTATCGGAAGAGAAAAAAAACGAACGGATAATAAGTTCTTTATTTTGATGAAACGCATCTTGAATGTACGATAAATTTTCGTTCAAAACCTTGGAAATACCCGTTATATCCTTCTTCATAAAAAACACCTTAATCACTTTTTTTCTTACTATCCCCATAGAAGGAATTATTATACAGCTGGTAAGCCAACAGCAGCAATTTGCAGTGAAAAAAACAGCCTTATTATAAAATAGGGCTGCTGAATCAAAGTGTTATTTTCTGTTTTACTAAATGGATAGGATTATTTCAGCAATCCTTCCTTCTCAAGATACTCCCTTGCCGTTTCTTCAGGACTCGCACCATCTACATTCACTTTGTAGTTCATTTCACGCATTTCATCATCGCTGATTTTTCCATCCAGCTTGTTTAGAGCTTTAACTAGTTCCGGATGGTCTTCAGCGGTTTCTTCTCTCAACAGCGGGGCGCCCTGATATGGCGGAAACAGGTGTTTGTCATCCTCCAGGACAGTGAGGTGGTACCTGGCAATTTCGCTATCTGTAGAATAAGCGTCCACTAAGTTGATTTCACCTTTTTCGATTGCACCGTAGCGCAGCTTGGGCTCCATGGTTAAAACAGTTGGAAAGTTCAAGCCATACAGCTCCTGAATACCCCGATAGCCATCCTCCCGATCAGAGAATTCAAGGGTGAAGCCTGCTTTTATGTTTTGCTCGACTGCTTTTAGATCTGAAATTGATTGCAGTTCATACTCTTCAGCGAGTTTCTCAGGCACTGCCAAAGCATACGTATTATTGTAAGACATCGGTTCTAACAGTTCCATGCCGAATTGTTCCTTCATTCCTTTTCTCGCCTGATCATATACCTCTCTGCGATCAGTGCTCACCGCAGTCTCTTTTAGAAATTCAGCAATGGCTGTACCGGTAAACTCAGGATACAGGTCAATACTGCCAGACTTCAGAGCATTAAAGACGAATGATGTTTTTCCTAACCCTGGTTTTAAGTCGACATTAAGGTCGGTATCATTTTCAATCAGCAATTTGTACATATTGATCAGAATCTCCGGTTCTGAACCAAGCTTCCCGCCAATGACAATATTCTCTTCTGATTCTCTTGTCAGCAGCGGGGTCGCCATAACCAGTATCATTGCGCCAATGAAGACTCCCAGCGCTGTGAGCGACCGTTTAAAAGACATATGCTCGAATCGTCGCAGCAGCATATCAAAAAGGATTGCCAATATGGCTGCAGGAATAGCACCAAGAATAATCAGAGCTGTATTGTTCCGGTCAATACCAAGGAGAATTAATTCTCCTAAACCTCCTGCTCCAATTAAGGCAGCAAGAGTAGCTGTGCCGACTATTAACACCATCGCGGTACGGATTCCGGCCATAATAACCGGCATGGCAAGAGGAAGCTCTACCTTCATGAGCCTTTTGCGCCGGTTCATCCCCATTGCCCTTGCTGCTTCAATAATGGAATCGTCCACTTCCTTTATGCCTGTATATGTATTTCTCAGAATCGGCAGAAGGGCATATACGACTAAAGCGATTATGGCGGGCACTTTTCCAATGCCGAATAAGGGGATCAGTAGGCCAAGCAGCGCTAATGAAGGTACGGTCTGCAATACGGCTGTTACCCCGATGATTCCTTCCGCAATTTTTTGCTTTTTAGTCAGATATATTCCAAGCGGGATGGCAATCAGGACTGCAAAAAATAAAGCAATGAGCGAAATCTGTATATGTTCAATCAGCACGCTTACTAATTGGCCTTTTCTTTCACTAAAAACAGAGCTCAAGGTATTCATGACCTCACCTCTCTTTTCATGCTGCCCGCCAAATTACGGATAACAGCCTGCCTGTTGACCAGCCCAATGATTTCCCCGTCCTCTTCCACAGCAATTTCATCATGAGCTGCCAATAAGCTTAGTGTTTCTTGGAGTGAAGCCGAGGCTGAAAGGACTGCCATGCTCTCTTCAATTACTGAAACCGGCAAAAGGAGGTTATGAAGGCTGAATCCCTCAATGTACTGCCCCGCCTCTTCCCCGACAAACTGCCTGACAAATTCGTTTTCCGGATGCGCAAGCAGTTCTTCAGGTGTGCCAATTTGGACGACTTCCCCGTCCTTCATGACACAAATGCGGTCGCCGAGCTTTAAAGCTTCCTTCATATCGTGTGTAACAAACACAATGGTTTTCTTTATTTTTTTCTGAAGGCTGATTAGGTCATCCTGAATCTTTTCCCTGCTAATGGGATCCAGTGCACTAAAAGGCTCATCCATCAGGATTATGGGCGGATTAGCGGCCAGTGCTCTTGTTACGCCCACTCTTTGCTGCTGTCCTCCTGAAAGTTCATTCGGCTTTCGGCTCCGGTATATGTCAGGCTCCAATCCGACCATTTCCAATAACTCATCAATCCGTTCTTTAATTTTCACCTGCTCCCAATTCTTAAGCTCCGGTACAATCGCGATATTTTCCCCAATCGTCATATGAGGAAAAAGGGCAATCTGCTGAAGTACATAGCCAATATCCCAGCGGAGCTCATGAATGTCATAGTCACTGATCCGTTTACCATTTATGAAAATCGTTCCTGATGTCAAAGGAATAAGCCTATTAATCATCTTCAGAACAGTAGTTTTCCCGGAACCGCTCGGACCAATAATCACAAAAAACTCGCCTTCTTTTATATGTAAGTTGATTGAATCTACAGCTTTGGTACCATCCCGATACTGTTTCGAGACATTTTCAAACTGAATCATTGCTCCACCCCTCTAATATGTTTACATCCTAATTATTCCCTTAACAAATTTCCGAAAAACGGTCCGCCTGCGTTTTCTTTTTTGCTGTTATACTATCATACAGATAGACAGGAAACATTTCCATTTTAAGAATCCAAAGAAAAAACAGCCTCCTGCATGGAGGCTGCCTGTTATTAAGCGGAAGATCTTTTCAGGTTCTTAAAGAGGTCCGGAAAGTCTTTTCTGATTGCTTCGCGGATATCCCCGAATGCAAGATGGCGAATGGGATAGGTTTTTACTTTCTTTAAGGTGGAATGTGGGTTTCCTATAAAAATATTAACGGTCTCTTCTAAAAATCTTTCCTGCTGAAACATATAATTGTTTCGATTTTCAAAGACTTTGTTTTCTGTTTGCTCATAAATAATGTAATAGTTTTCGATGATTTCACCACGGAACATTTCCTGCGTCTCAATTACTTCGTATACTTTCATCGGTATCAGTCTCCCTTTCAAATAAATTCATAGTGACGAAAGTGATAAGTTCAATCCCATTGGCAAAACCAGCAGCTTTATATTTTGGATACTATGATGGATTTTACTTGAACATGCCTTCACATGGTAATTTCACACTATTGGCTTATAATGTGGTTCAGTATAATTTCAATTTGGGCTGCACCTGTTTCCTGGGCTGCTTTTACTACCGCATCCCTTACTGCAGGGACAACCCGGCTGTCGAGCGGCCCAGGAATGACATAATCAGGTGTCAGATCTGTAGCATCGATTAAACCGGCTATAGCTTCGACAGCTGCCATTTTCATTTCTTCATTAATTTCAGTAGCCCTGACGTCGAGGGCGCCTCGAAAAATTCCAGGGAATGCGAGGACATTATTCACCTGATTCGGCAAATCGGATCTTCCTGTTCCAACGACTTTAGCTCCTGCCGCTTTCGCCTCATCCGGCATGATCTCAGGAACTGGATTAGCCATGGCAAAAATAATGGAATTCGGACTCATCGTCTCGACCATTTCCTTTGTTAAGGCACCGGCAGAGGAAACCCCGATGAACACATCCGCGCCAATGATAACATCCTCAAGCGATCCTTTACGTTTTCCTGGATTGGTGATTTTCGCGACAGACTCCTTGACAGGGTTCATTCGCTCCTGCCTTCCTTCATAAATCGCTCCCTTTGTATCACACATGATGATATCTTTTGCTCCCATATTAAGGAGCAGCTTGATAATCGCAATCCCTGCCGCACCTGCTCCATTGATTACGATTTTTATTTCATCCATTTTTTTGCCGGCAAGCTTCAGCGCATTGATTAACCCGGCTGCTGTTACGATCGCTGTTCCATGCTGGTCATCATGAAAAACGGGGATATTCATTTCCTGCTTCAGCCGTTCTTCAATGTAAAAGCAATTGGGTGCCGCGATATCCTCCAGGTTAATGCCCCCAAAGGAAGGCTGAAGCAGCCTGACTGTTTTAATGATTTCTTCGGGATCCTTCGTATCAAGGCAAATTGGAACCGCATCAATCCCTGCAAAAGCTTTAAATAATGCAGCCTTCCCTTCCATAACAGGCATGGAGGCTTCAGGGCCAATATCGCCAAGTCCCAGCACAGATGTGCCGTCTGAAACCACGGCGATTAAGTTTCCTTTTATTGTATAATCATAGACCTTCTCAGGCTGGTCATGAATTCTTCGGCACGGCTCTGCCACTCCTGGGGAATAGGCTAAGCTTAAATCCTTCATGCTGTTCAGCGGCATTTTTACATCGACCGTTAACTTCCCTTGAAACTTCTCATGAAGCAGTAAAGATTCCTTCTGCAAATCCATTCTATTCATCTCCCCTTATTGAATATTGTTAATTTTCAGTATTTGTTGTAGATTATTATATAATGAGTGGCATCCATAAATGAAATACATATAATCTATAATCCTTATGCCTTTTGGTTATATGAGAGGAGTGCAGTAATTGGATATACGGCATTTAGAATATTTTGCTGAAGTAGCACAGCATTTAAGCTTCACGAAAGCATCCCAGACCCTGCATGTCACCCAGCCTTCCATCAGCAAAGCCATCAAGAATCTCGAAGGGGAACTGGGTGTGCCGCTATTTTATCGGTCATCGAAGCAGCTTGAATTAACAGATGCGGGTAAAGCGGTGTTAATCAATGCGAAAAAAGTGCTGGACGCATTTCAGAACCTGACATTGGAATTAACTGATCTGATGGAGCTGAAGGGCGGTGAAATCAAAATTGGCATACCCCCCATAGTCGGCGCAGCCTTCTTCTCGAAGCTTATCAGCCAATATAAAGAAAAGTTCCCATTGATCGAAATTAAATTAACAGAAGTCGGCACGAAGAAAATAAAAAAAGGGGTGGAAGATGGCACATTGGATATTGGCCTGATTTGCACGGTTCCGGCTCATGGAAGCAGTTTTGAAATAATCAATGTCCTAAGGGATCCCTTAATGCTGATTATTCACCGGGAACATAGACTTGCTTCGAAAAAGGAAGTGCACTTTTCAGAATTAGCCAAAGAGCCTTTCATCCTCTACCGGAAAGATTTCACCCTATATGATCTGATTATTGAGGAATGCGTAAACAGCGGATTTCAGCCTAATATCGTCTGTGAAAGCTCGCAAAAGGACTTCCTGCTGGGAATGGTTGAAGGAAAACTGGGAATCACCATGCTGCCAAGCAAAATCTGTCAAAATATAAACTGCACTGACCTTGTGGTTATGCCAATCTCTGAATCTGCTGTTAACTTAGAGCTCGGGATGATCTGGAAAAAGGATAAGTATTTATCTTTTGCGGTCCGGGAGTTTATTTCCGGTGCTGAGACTTATTTGGAGGAAGGGCTGTGAACGGCCGTCGCAAATTTTAAAAGTGCGACGGCTTTTCACCTTCTGTATTATTGTTTACAAGCCTTAACAAATGCATCAAATATAGCTTTTGAAGGGTTATCATTCTTTTGTGTCATGCATTCAGGGTGCCACTGTACCCCTAATGCAAAGCGATGCTCTTTACTCTCAAAAGCCTCAATAACCCCATCATTGGCCTCTGCACACACCTCAAAGTTTTCAGGCATTTTGCGGACAGCCTGATGATGATAGCTATTCACTTTAAAGCTTTGCATTCCAGTAACTTTGTGGAGGAGAGAATCTCTTTTTACATTCACAAAGTGTGTCGCATGCCAGCGGGGTGCTTTTTGGCCATGCTGCAGCAAAGGTGTACCCATTTGGGAATAGATGTCCTGATACATATCACCCCCAAGAGCAATACTGAGGATTTGGCAGCCCCTGCATATGGCTAAAATTGGTTTATCACGAGCGAGCATTTTCTGAATTATGCTGATTTCGAATGTATCTCTTTCAGGACAAATACTGCCCAGCTTTTGATGGGGTTCTTCACCAAATAGGGTTGGGTCGATGTCCCCCCGCCAGTAAGCAGAAGCCCGTCAAGCGTTTCAGCTAATTTTTCGATTTTGTCATCCTCCAGCAGATTAGGAATAACAATCGGAACGGCCCCTGCGTGTAACAATGATGGAATATTATCCATTGAAACGGAAAGCTGCTGATCATCTAAATTTGATGTAACTCCAATAATTGGTTTCATTCGGCACCTCTGGTTATATAGTTTAGAAGATTATTCTATAGAACCGGGAAGAAGTCCTATCTGCCACAAAAAAAATAAGCAAAACAAAAAAAACTGCCCAGAGGTCAGTATTCCTGACTTCTGAACAGTCCATGTATCCTATTAATATGGATCCGCTTCACGGCTATTCTCAACCGCTTCTTTTGATGCCTGGTTTTCAGCGATTGAACCCTGGCCATACTTAGATCTTCCAGCGTCACGGCCGGGAATTTGCTCTTCCCCGCTCATTGCCTGTAATTCCTTCATGACTTTTTCAATTCCTTCTTTCACACGGTGGCCATAGTCTTCATCAGCCTGTGTGAAATGTTCAATCATAGCATCCTGAATCCGTTTATCACATACTGCCAATGCCTCAGACAGGTTTTTAATCAATTCATCGCGCTCCCAATCATCAAAACTCCTGTAGGTATGTCCGGCCTGGCCATAATTGTTTGGACGATCGATCGGAGCGCTCATAGCAGCTGCGTTATAGGTTGGGCGATGCGGTGTGCGCCCCTCTTCAGGTGCTTCCTGAAAGCCGCCCTTCATTGACGGCTCGTAGTTAATATGCGGATTATCTCCTGCCTCTTTAGGGTCACGAGTATCCATTTGGCCGCGCTGCTGATTCGTACGGACAGGTGCTTTTGGCGCATTTACCGGCAATTTCAAATAGTTTGCCCCTACGCGATAACGCTGCGTGTCGGAATATGAGAAAGTCCGGCCCTGAAGCATTTTATCATCGGAAAAATCCATGCCATCAACAAGTACTCCCGTACCAAATGCAGCCTGCTCAATTTCTGCATGGTAATCCACCGGATTGCGATCAAGGACCATGCGGCCAACTGGCAGCCAAGGGAACTTATCTTCCGGCCATAGCTTCGTATCATCAAGCGGATCAAAATCCAATTCAGGGTGGTAATCATCCTCCATGATTTGGACAAACAGCTCCCATTCCGGATAATCTCCGCGTTTAATAGATTCAAATAAATCCTGTGTGGCATGGCCGACATTTTTTGCCTGTATTTCGTTTGCCTCTTCCTGTGTCAGATTGCGGATTCCCTGCTTGGGCTCCCAGTGATATTTCACCAGAACCGCTTCCCCTTTTTCATTCACCCATTTATACGTATTAACGCCGGAACCCTGCATGTGGCGGTATGTAGCGGGTATGCCCCAAGGTGAAAATACGAATGTAATCATATGTGTAGCCTCAGGTGTGCGAGATACAAAATCAAACATCCGTTCAGGATTTGGGACATTTGAAACAGGATCAGGCTTAAAGGCATGAATCATGTCAGGGAATTTCATCGCATCACGGATAAAGAAGATTTTCAGGTTATTGCCGACTAAATCCCAGTTTCCGTCCTCAGTGTACATTTTTACGGCAAAGCCTCTAGGATCACGTGCAGTTTCGGGGGAATCCTTCGCACCGGCCACGGTTGAAAATCGGACCATCAATGGCGTCTTCTTCCCTGCACCAGAGAAGACCTTGGCACGTGTATACTTCTCGACCGGCTCATCACCCACTTTTCCGTATGTTTCAAAGTAACCGAATGCGCCTGCTCCTCTTGCGTGCACCACACGCTCCGGAACCTCTTCCCTGTCAAAATGGGAGATCTTCTCAATGAAATGATAATTTTCTAAAGTAGCTGGCCCCCGATTGCCTATCGTGCGAATGTTTTGGTTATCCGTAACAGGATGCCCCTGCCGAGTTGTCAGTGTCTCACGACTAACATTCTGCTCATTTTCTGTATTCATATCTTTGTTATCTGCCACACTCAAACCTCCTAAAAATGAATGACCATATTTTGCTTCGGGTTCGAAATTTTATACCTGAATTTACTTTAAATGTTAAGTGTTGGAAACGTTTCCGAAAAAGGCTGCCTGGTTATAATACCCATCAAAATGGAAATGAAACCTTATTGCCTAAAAGTACTTAATTAATTTGATCCGAATAATGTTCGTGCCTTTGTAAAAAATATTCTTGTCCGGGGGAGGTGTAGACATGCCGAATCTTAATGATAATAAATTCAAAAAAATTCAATCTGAAAGTCAAAAGCAGGGTAAAACGTACGAAGAATATGCTGCTGAACTGGAAGCGAATAAAATGAAGGCTCAGAAAAGAAAATAAGGATGTGAGGCAGGTGATATCGCTCCTGCCTTTTTTGCTGCCACTTCTGAATAAAGATTCCCACTGTAAGTATCTAAAGGGTATATTTAATAATTTGTCCGCATCCCGGTCACAGTTTGTTAACATTTACGCATTACAATTTAATTGTACCGAAACATCAGAAAGCCCTTTTTCTTTACCCCTTCAGGTCCGGCCCTTCTTAAGCGGCCGGATTTTTTATGTCTTTTTCCGCTGGGCATTAAGAGTTCAGTTCACCGCCTTAAAAAAAGCCCTTCTCACAATAAGAAGAGCTTTCCATTCATCCTTTGCCAGCCTGAAATCCCGGATATTGTGTCATGCCTCCATCAGCATACAAGGTCATTCCGGTGACATAGCTTGCTTCTGTTGATGCCAGCCATACTGCACAGGCTGCTATTTCTTCCGGCTTGCCGATGTAGCCCATGGGTATGAGTTCAACGACACCTTTTTTCAATTCCGGGTCCTCAAATTTTTCCGCATTAATGGGTGTATCAATAGCACCAGGGGCAATACAGTTTACCCGGATACCGTGCGGGGCAAATTCAAGCGCAAGTGTCTCGGTCATCAATTTGACTCCGCCTTTGCTTGCTGCATAATGAACAAAATGAGGCCATGGAATTTCCTGATGAACAGATGACATATTTATGATCGAGCCTTTTATCTTGTTTTCAAGCATGTAGTCAATCGCTTCACGGCAGCCTAGAAATTGTCCCGTAAGATTCGTCGAAATAACTTTATTCCAATCCTCCAGGGTAAGTTCTTCAGATGGGACTTCATTTTCAATTCCCGCGTTATTGATCATGATGTCGAGAGAACCGAACGTTTTAATGGCATGTGCGATCATTCTTTTAACATCCTCTTCCTTTGTAACATCCCCCTGAATTGCAGAGGCACTGCCTCCAGCTTTCTCAATCGTTTCTATGATCCCCTGCACTTCCTGTTCCTCATTAAAATAATTGATGACTACCTTCGCTTTTTCAGCACCGAACCGTTCTGCCATTGACTTTCCCAGCCCGCTCGCTGCGCCGGTAATAACGACAACTTTTCCTTCAAGACTTGGATACATAAGAACCGCCCCTTTTTTTTATTTTTTCGTAAAGCCGAGCAATACTCCACCAGCGATAATAAACAAACAGCCAAGGAGTACCATAAACACCTGTTTTTTGCTTTTCCGCTCATTTAAAAAGAATAGCCCGCCAATGGTCGATATGACAATTCCAGTCTGAGAAAGTGAAAAGCTGGTGGCCACTCCGATCTTCGGAAGGGAAAGCAGCAATCCCAGATTCCCGGTGCTCCAAATCAGCCCAGTAATAATATTACGGATTGCATATTTGTTATATGGCTTGCGGCGAAGGGTTATGAGGAATGCTCCTGTTACCATTCCAATTGCCTGCGGCAGTATGGCAGACCAGCCGTCAATTTCAAACCAGCGGATTAGTACGACATACCCGACAAAGCCTGCGGTCGATAATAGGAGTACAAGCAGGCCTTTCTTGAGACTTTTTCCCTGTTCATTGTCATCCCCCTGTTTCAAGGAAGTCAGAACAGCACCTACAATAATGCAGACCAGAGAGGTGACTCCGATGATAATACTCATCCTTGTTTCCCATTCTTTAAAAATGAATACTCCAAAAAAAGTTGTTCCAATAAGCTGCAGACCTGTGGACATTGGAGCTGTCTTGGCAACCCCCAAATAGCGGACTGCCCCAAACTGATTTTTCTGCCCAATCGACCAGAACAAACCGGAAATAAAGCCGACTGCCCAAACGATATTGGGCAGATCCGGTCTCTTAAAAAGATAGACAGCGATGGCAAATAATAGCGCTCCTATTGTTGTGCCAAGCGTTTGGCTGTCCTCATCCCCGCCAAGCTTGTTGCTGACAAATACAATACTGCCCCATGAAACGGCTGCAATGAGGGCTAAGAGAATTCCTGTCATGGTGTGTACCTCATCTTTCGATTTTATGTATATTTTTAGATTGCAGTTATATAAGGACTCTTATTCCACAAGCCAAAAAAGTATTGAATTATTTATTATCATTCCTCATATTTAAACCACTAAAACCATAATTAACAGCAACCTATCTATTTAATAGTCGATTAACAGGTATTTCAATATAATAATTTATCGCACAATTTATAATATTTGTGTTAAACTAACAAATATCACTGTCGGATAACAGTGATAAGCCATTATTCTCTTTTATATAATAATCAATTCGGAGGGAATCAAATGAAAAACGCAATCAGCAAGTGGAACCAAATAAGCCTGGTAAAAAGAATTGTGCTGGGCATCATCGCAGGTATCACTCTCGCTTTGACTATTCCGAAAGCAGCGGGATGGGTCTCTATCTTCGGTACTTTATTTGTAGGTGCATTAAAAGCAGTTGCACCGGTACTGGTTTTTTTCCTGGTCATGCATGCCATTTCCAGACATAGAAGCGGACAGCAGACAAATATGAAGTCCATTATAGCTCTTTATGGTGTAAGCACCTTTTTAGCCGGACTTGTCGCCGTTGTAGCAAGCTTTATTTTTCCTGTTACCCTTTCACTTGCTCCGGGAGCTGAGGATGTGACACCTCCAGGAGGGATAGCAGAAGTTCTTACAACCCTGCTGACTAATGTTGTGGACAACCCGGTCAATGCACTGATCAACGGCAATTATATTGGCATTCTGACTTGGGCAATCCTTCTTGGCATTGCCTTAAGAAAAGCAGCTGACACTACAAAAAACATGCTCGCAAATTTCTCGGATGCCATCTCGACTCTGGTAAAATGGGTAATTAGCTTCGCCCCATTTGGAATTATGGGTCTTGTGTTTGATGCGATTGTCAGCAATGGTCTTTCTGCACTGATGGATTACGGCAAGTTACTGTTCATCCTCCTGGGCTGCATGTTCTTTATCGCTCTGGTTGTGAATCCGATTATCGTATTTTTAAATATTCGCAGAAATCCATATCCGCTTGTTTTTAGATGCTTACGAGAAAGCGGAATTACAGCGTTCTTCACACGCAGCTCAGCAGCAAATATTCCTGTAAATATGAGCTTATGCGAAAAACTTGGGCTGGATGAAGATACGTATTCCGTATCCATCCCATTAGGCGCAACGGTTAATATGGCTGGTGCAGCTGTTACAATTTCTGTTCTGACTCTTTCAGCGGTTCACACATTAGGTATTCAAGTGGATTTTGGAACAGCTCTAATCCTTAGCGTGTTAGCTGCTGTTTCTGCGGCAGGTGCTTCAGGTGTTGCAGGCGGATCCCTTCTCCTCATTCCTTTAGCAGCCAGCTTATTCGGAATTCCGGATGACATAGCGATGCAGGTTGTCGGAGTAGGATTCATTATTGGCGTATTACAGGATTCATGTGAGACAGCCCTTAACTCTTCCTCAGATGTTCTATTTACTGCTACGGCTGAATATGCGAAGGAGCGCAAGGAAGGAAAAGTTGTTAAGATGAGTGCCTAATAACGAAATGAAGGAGCCAGCCCCTGCGGGGCGGCTCCTTTTTTAAAACCTTTTGACTGAGAAGTCTTTTTTTATGTAATTTTGCTGAAATCCAACCACCTGCCTCTCACAATCACTTAATGACAGCATTTTTCCTGCTAAATATAAAAAGGCTGCCTCCTAGCGTAAGAAGAGAGATAAATTTACTTACAAGCAAGAGATAAGAGGTTTTATCTGAATCCATGGGTACATGCGGATGCTGGATAAGGGTGTAAATAATGAGAAGACCAAAGAGAAGAATCACATAGGCGTTATTAAAAGCCCTATTAAAGATTTCCTCCCCTTTATCTTCCTGGAAATTGGTTAAAATGGCAAAGCCATACGTGAAAATAAGAAGCATGGTGTAGATTAAAACTGTGACTGCAAAAAAGATATTCAAATTTTGCTGCCCCCTTTTCCATTCACTTCTGTTTCATCCATCAAATTGGGCTGCCATTCACTTGTATATACCGTATGTTTTGCTGACTTCCTGCACAAATATGATCCCATTGCCCGGCTCATCAATTTTAAGTTTTTTTCTTATCGAGGCAACAATTTTTTCTGTACTTTCTTCCTCTGACAGAATCAGCACGATTTCCTTCTCTGGTTCAATGGCCATTGAAAATAGCTTGCTGGTTTCATGAATACCCGATCCTCTCGCATTAATGACCGTACCACCTTTAGAGCCTGCTTCGGCTGCCGCATCAATTACATGCTCTGCACTTCCTTTTTCTACAACCACCGTAATGGCATGATACATCATTTTTTCTGCACCTCTTCCCTGCTCACTATTTCCGCTTCTGCAGCGGCTTGCTCCGATTACATTACAAACAGAAATGGCAAAAGCAATACCGTGGTTTGGTTTGCTGAATTTGAATTTCCTGTCAAGCTGCTGGAGAGCATAATCCGCTGTGTGCTTATCCGCCACCATCAGGACAATTTCCTTTTTCACATCAGTCAAGGATAAGAATTCCAGGAGGCGGTTTTGGATAGTCCCTTTTCCCAGGAGAACGGTTCCTCCTGAAATACCATTTGCCTTGGCAGTTTGCAGGACTTTACTTCCTGATCCAAAGTCAACAATCACATAGACTAATTCAAATCCGGCAAAATCAGAGTGACTGTGCATCCTTTTCAAAGCCTCCTTTTTTTGATTTTAGTTTAAAGATAAAGCCTAATACCTGCAGGGCAATCAGCGGAGTCAGTGCAACCATTGCGATCATGCCAAATCCATCTATTAATACATTGGCCCCTTCTATTGATTCTGCAGCGCCCTGCATAAATGCTAAGATAAAAGTAGCTGTCATCGGGCCAGATGCCACCCCGCCTGAATCAAAGGCAATCCCAACAAATAGCTTTGGAACAAAGTAGGTCATCGCAATGGCAATGGCGTAGCCCGGTAAAAGATAGTGCCATAGCTGCAGCTCAGGAATAATGATTCTTAACACGGATAAACCAACAGCAGCGCCAACACCTATTGAAAGAGATATCATGACGACCTTCCTTTTAACATATCCGCTTGTAACATCTTCTATTTGATGTGTCAGCACATGAACAGCCGGTTCTGCCAAAATGGTCACGAAGCCCAATATAAAACCTATAATAATAATGTATGCTTTACTGTCTAAAGAGGCTATGCTATGTCCCACTGCCGTACCGACATCCATAAAACCCGCATTAACCCCTGCTAAAAAGAGGACAAGTCCCAAAAAAGTAAAAACAATTCCCTTCAGTATTTTGTGAACTGCTTTTTTGGAGATTTTAAAAATCAGCTTCTGAAGCAGCAAAAAAATCAGTAAAATCGGCAGCAGGGCCAGAAATACTTCACCTGCAAGTATGGGTGTTTTATATAAAAATGGTCCAAGAATATCTGCAGAAGGATCATGATGTTCAAGACTGCCGGAAATTTTATCCGCTTTCGATAAGATACTCATGATCATGACTGAAATAATCGCGCCTGTAGAGGCAACGGCTACTAATCCAAAGCTATCCTGCTCAGATGCTTGGCTATCCTTTTTCAGTGAGGACACACCAAGTGCTAAAGCCAGAATAAACGGAACCGTCAAAGCTCCGGTGGTTGCCCCAGAAGCATCAAAAGAAATAGCCAGGAACTCCGGTGATGTGAAAATGGCAAGAATGAAGATGATAAGATACAGGATCGTTAATAATTTATACAATGGAAGGTTATACACAATTCTTACCAGGCCGGCGGAAAGCAAAGCAGCAATCCCGATAGAGACGATTACTACAATATAGCCCTTTGAAATTAGGCCTGATGTGACCAGTTCAATTTGCCCTGCAAGAATGTGCAGATCCGGTTCGGCTATTGAGATAATAAAGCCAAGAACGAGGCCAGCAGCAATAACAATCCAAATTTTATTTGTTTTTGCCATTCCAGCACCCATCATCTGTCCAATGGGGGTAATTCCAATATCCACGCCAAGCAGGAAAACAGATAATCCAATAATGATTAAAATGGCCCCAATCACAAAACGTATGATCAGGAAAGAGTCTAATTGAGTAATAGTGAAATTTAATATGATTACGAGAGCGGTAATGGGGAGAACTGCAAACAAAACTTCTTTAATTTTAGGCAATAGTACAGCCAAATATAAGTCATTCCTTTCTGATTAAAATTTGATACCATTCATAGACAGCACCTTCTTCTTTTTTTTTGCTCGCTTATGCAAATAAAAAAGCCTCCCGCAAAAGGGTATAATAGCCCCTTCGTGACAGACTCCACCTAAAAAAATAATATGTTCTTTATCTATAGTATGACATATGAATGAATATAGAAGAAAGATATTTTTATGATTTTTCAAAAATTTCATTAGTTTATTGTCCTCAATCGAAAAAAAGCACCTTCCCCCCTTGAACATTTACTTAGGGTCAGGTGCTATTTCTTTTTATTAATCTATCAGTCTAATAAATTCCAACTGCATCAAATCCAGCAGCAGTTGCCGTTTCTTCTGGGCTTCCTTCCCCGTATAGGTCAATGGCAGACTGAATAATCGCCTGGCGTGCATCACTGAAATCAGAATTAGAGGTCAAATAAACAGTTAAAGCACGATAATAAATTTTCCCAAGCTTCTCCCTGCCAATTTCCTGCCCGATCAGGTAGGCTGCATGGTTGGTAATAGAGGAGTTCACATGAACACCTCCATTATCGACATTTAGAGGCATGTCGTAAAATTCATCCATATGAGCCGGATAGACACCGCTGCCATATGCTGCTCTTTGCGGATTACTTACGACAACACTGTTTGGGTCGCTTAAGCTGCGCAATCTCGTAACACCATCAGCTTTTGCAGCTGGTGCCATAATGTCCTCGCCCATTTCCCAGTCTTCATCGTCAACCAGCACTCCAAAAACATCAGCGAAGGATTCGTTCAAAGCTCCGGATTGATTCCGGTATGCAAGGTTGGCAGTATGAGAGATTACACCATGGGTCATTTCATGGGCAGCAACATCAAGTCCAGCCGATAATGAAATGAAAAACTCGCCATCCCCATCACCATAAGCCATATAACGGCCGTTCCAGAATGCATTGTTATAATCTGTACCCATGTGAACATATGAATTGATTGCCATTCCTTCCCCGTCGAGAGAATTGCGGTCATGCTCATTAAGGAAATACTCATATACTCTCTCAGAATTATAATGCGCATCTACTGCAGCACGGTCATAATCCCCTATAAATGCAGCCGAATTACCGACATACAGGGCATCATTATTTGAATCCCAATCATTTTTAGAATCAAAAGTAAAAATACCATCCAAGTTCTCATGAGAGTAATCTGCTAAGCCAAACTTTGTCCCGGAGGCCCCTACTTTCGTTCGGGTAATATGAAGCTCCCTATGATCTCCATTTACGCCTTTTCCGAATCCTTTCTGGGTTTTATTTTCTTCAACATGCAGGATTCCATTGTATTGATCAATGACTTCACCCGATTTGGCGTCTACAAACACAAACCAGTTTCCAGGTTCACCTCCCATAAAGTTTACATTTACTTTATAGGCTGTATGATTTTTCCCTTCAAACGGGTAGATAACAAGTTCAGAAGTTGGCTCATATGTAAGATCTTTTGGAGCACCGACAGCGGTTAGAGCTGTTTTTACTGCAGCATCATGTTTTAATGACACCGCCGTGTCCACTGCTTCATCGGCAATTGCCTGATTTACTCTTCCATTCACGGATATTACTTCATTATTTTCATTATAATGGACAATTACTTCGGATCCTTCCACTGTCACACCATTGACTGCCTGACTAAACCTGACGTGGGTCATTCCAAGCTCATCTTTTTGAATATTTTTCACTTTCAGGTTTTTATCGGGACTTTTAATACCTGTTAGATCCTGATGCTTCTTTAAATAATTTAATGCATTTGCCGGAGTGCTGGAAGAAAATTTCTCTGCAAATCTCTCTTTTACAAATAATGGAACACTTGATTTCTCATTCCACTCCTTGGAAGCATGTACAGGCTGAATTTTCGCAGAATCTGCCGGCTGAGCAAGAACATTTACAGGAATGGAACCTGCAAGTAACGCAGATGACAGCAATACAGGTGCAAGCAGCTTTATTTTCATATTTTGACCTCCTATTATTTAGATACTCTAAATTATAGAATAGGAGACTGGTGTTTGAATGAATAATACGAATTATTTTTATATTGAATAAAATGTCGAATCAATAGTAAAAAAATACCAAACGCCTTTCCTTATACTAAATTATAATAAATATACAGGCCGAATCTATCATTTTATAGTTTTGCTTTTTTGTCTATTCTGTGTACGCCACAATATTGTCACACAACAATAAACAAGGATTTTATTGCACAATTTCATATACCCCATATAGTATATAAATATAAACAACATACTTTAAAACAACAGCATTAAAGGGGCTGACTGCACTTGTGAAGGAGTGAATACTTACGCGATTTAAACGGAATAAACCAGTTTAAGCATATTTTAAAAATAGTCAGGAGGAATTTATTATGTCAAAAAAAATTGTCATTGTAGGCGGAGTTGCCGGCGGTGCTACTGCTGCTGCACGATTAAGAAGATTAGATGAAAAGTCAACGATCGTCATGTTTGAACGTGGTGAACATATCTCGTTCGCCAATTGCGGTCTTCCCTATTATATCGGAGAAACCATTAAGGACCGAAATAAGCTTCTAGTGCAAACGCCAGAAGGTATGAGCAAAAAATTCAATCTGGATATCCGCAATCTTTCGGAAGTTATCGGAATTAGCCGTGAACAAAAAACAGTGGAAGTCAAAAACTTCCGAACCGGTGAAATATATGAGGAATCATACGACACACTACTTTTATCACCGGGAGCAAAACCAATCGTGCCGCCTATTGAAGGACTATCAGATGCGCAAAATGTTTTCACACTCAGGAATATTCCGGACACAGATAAAATAAAGGCATTTGTTGACGAGCGGCATCCGGAAAGGGCTGTTGTGATTGGAGGAGGATTTATCGGGCTTGAAATGGCAGAGAATTTGGCAGAGCTCGGGATTCACGTAACGGTGGTGGAATTAGGCAAGCAGGTGATGGCCCCTATCGATTATGAAATGGCCTCTATTGTTCATTCCCACCTCATTGACAAAGGCGTCGATTTGATATTAGAGGATGGAGTCAAGGCGTTTAAGGAGAATGGGAAAACCATTGAACTGGGAAGCGGGACAGAGCTTTGCACGGACATGACGATTGTATCCATAGGGGTAAAACCTGAAAATAAGCTGGCCCTCTTGGCAGGGCTGGATGTAGGACAGCGCGGGGGAATTCTTGTAAACGAGTACCTGCAAACGGAAGATCCAGATATTTATGCCATTGGCGATGCCATTGAAGTGAGGGATTTTATCAATGGAAATGCAGCCATGATTCCTTTAGCAGGCCCGGCTAACCGCCAGGGAAGAATTGCAGCCAATAATATTTACGGGAAGCAGGAAAAATATAAAGGAACGCTCGGTACATCCATTGCCAAAGTATTTGATTTAAACGTCGCATCCACAGGCATCAATGAAAAACAGCTGTCACAGCTGGGCATTATCTATCAGGCTGTGCATATTCATCCAAGCTCACATGCAGGGTATTATCCTGGAGCAGCTCCAATCAGTTTAAAGCTGCTCTTTAGTCCCGATACAGGAAAGATCTATGGTGCACAGGCAGTTGGAGAAGATGGAGCAGACAAACGAATAGATGTAATTTCCACTGCCATTAAAGGCAATTTGACTGTGTTTGATATGACTGAAATTGAGCTTTCCTATGCTCCGCCATTTTCATCTGCAAAGGATCCAGTCAATATGGCAGGATATGTGGCGGAAAACATTATTAATGGCGACACGGTTACCGTCCAGTGGAATGAAATCGATGAAATCGTTGAAAATGGTGGTCTCCTGATCGACGTCCGGGACTCAATCGAAAGGGAAATGGGCTATATTGAAGGTTCTATTAACATTCCGCTGAGTGAAATACGGGATCGCCTGAATGAAATCCCTAAGGACAAACCGGTTTATGTTTCATGTCAGGTTGGGTTAAGGGGCTATTTAGCTTCCCGTATTCTCAAAGAGAATGGCTATGATGTGAAAAACCTGGATGGGGGCTGGAAAACATATTCAGCTGTTCATCACCAGAAAAGGAGAGGCATCAATCCAGATCAAAAGGAGCGCATTCATCCGACCATCTCCATTGATGCATCCGGGTTAACCTGTCCAGGACCTATTATGGAGGTTCATAAAAATATAAAGATCCTTCAGCCAGGTGAATATCTTCAGATCACCACCACTGATTGCAATTTTGCGAAAGATATTGCTTCATGGTGTGAAAAAAATGGGCATATGCTGGTTCAGACTGAGGGCAGCAGCAAACAATATCAAACTACTATCCAAAAAGGGTAAGTGTTTTTCAGGATATGATGCTTGAGAAAAAGGAGGAATATCAACCTCCTTTTTCTAATGCTTAGGTTTCTATAGTACAGAATAGACATATTGGCTTATAATATGAGATGGCATTATTAAATGGAGGTGAATGATCCCTTGGGAAACATACATAATACATTTGGGTTAAACAAATTCAAAACGATGAAGGAAACATCTAAGGGTGTTGAATTTAAACATGTTGGAAACGGCGAAGTCATTTATCTGCTTCCAAATAAAGAAATTACGATTGTTTTAAATCCAAAAACCGTTGAAGGCAATAAGAAACTGGAGGAAAAATCCACTGGAATGCGTCATAGTACAGTCCTGCGGGAATTCCCTAAACGGGAACATACAGGAAATGAACCAATTTCCTATGGATATGCTTATAAGTTTTTATCTGAAGATGAATTAGATGCATTTCTTGATGAGTTAAATACACTTAGTTTCTAAAAAAGGTTCCTGCCCCTAATTATGAAAGTAACCTGGGGCAGGAACCTTTTTTACTTCTTCTTTTGTCTAAACAAATCAACAGATTTATAACCTTGTGATAAAATATCGACCATTTGCGATTCTCGTTTCTCACGGGTTTTCTGCTGCTTAACTGAAAAGATGTAGCGAGCCCAATCTTTTTGGTAACCCGGTGTCAAATCCTGATAAAATTTCAATTCACCTGGATAATCCGCTAATAGTTTTTCAACATCTTTTACATTGTCCTGATAATCAGCCACACATTGACTAGGAGCCGATGACTTTTTCTCTTTTTTCTTTTCGCGCTTCAACCCAACAACCGTAAAGACATCATCCATACTTACCATTCTCGAGAATTTCACTTCGCTATTTTCCACATACCCATCTTCTCCCACTTTCATTGCCGGAAAAATATCATCCCTATGAACGTATGTATCATACCGTTTATTCCCTTTTTTAGGATAAGCGAAAAATAAATATCCTTTTTCAAGCAGGTGTTCTTCATTAATTATTTTTCGTGTATAAATCACCATTTCATCAATTGTTTCTACAAAGATGAAGATTGCATCATGTTCACCTGATAAAGTAGTTTTGCATTCATTAAATACAGCATAGTCACTTGGCTGGTTAAGAACAGCCAAATTATTATATTTGTTAAGCTTTAATTTATCAATGATTGACATAACATTCTGCTCCTTAATACTTTCACTTTTCTAAATAGTTTATTAAAGTATCCAAATCTTTTGCACAGGCTTTCTTAAAGGCTCCAGCCATCATCTTTCCAAACAATTTTGAAAAGCCTGTGAGTCCCTTAATCTCACCAAGTAAAGTAACTACTGAAGCATCACCTTCTGAAGCGATTATGTATGTAAATAAAAATTCTCCTTTGCCTGTTGTACCTTTGGTTCCATCACAGCGCAGCACAATTTTATTGGGCTCATCGAGTTCGACAACTTCAAAATGTTCAGCAGCTTCTTTTCCAAACATTTTCCTTGTCTCTTTCCATTCACTCCCCACTTTTAATGGCCCGCTATCCTCCCGCTCTATTCCAACTAGGCCATTCATCCAGTTCTTTGCCGAATCAAGATCAATTAAAGCTTTGTAGGCATTTTGTACAGATACCTGAATGGATCTTTTCACTTCAAAATGGATACTCAAGCTAACTGCCTCCTTTGTAACTTTTTTCTAAAATATATCACAAATTAATAAAGTGCTCACTCTAAATTATAATAAGTTAACTAACCAAGATTCTCCTTATCGCAACATATTGTCATTAGTTTATCTATAACTTATACTTCAATTAAATTCATTAATGAGAAGAGAGGATGATTCAAATGAGCACAGAGCAACAATCGACGTCAAACCTATCAATGAAAGATAAAGCTGTTTCTTTTCTTCAGCTCGTAGCATCAGGCCAAGTCCGTGAAGCCTACCAGCGTTACATCAGCCCAGATTTTTCCCACCATAATCCCTATTTCCGTGGTGATGCCGATTCACTCATGCTCGCGATGGAAGAGAATGCAGGGCAAAACCCCAGCAAAATACTTGAAGTCAAACTTGCAATCCAAGAAAATGAAACCGTTGCCGTTCATTCCCATGTGAAGCAAAACCCCGAGGACCTCGGTGGAGCAGTTGTACATATCTTTCGGTTTCAAGACGGCAAGATTGCTGAACTTTGGGATGTAGGACAGCCTATACCAGAGGAATCGCCTAATGAGAATGGGATGTTTTAACGCAAATTAAATGAGCTTGCTGATTAAACTATTATATTTTTCTAAGACCGATACGAGATAATATACCCCACTTTTTTTTTTACTTATTATTACTCCAACAAAACACTCACTTGTTTGTATGCTATTTTGCTCAGGTATCTAGAAAGTGTTATATCACTAAAAGCTAATATGAACGGAAGCCCCTTTTGACTTCCGTTTATTTTATGATTGAGTTAATATAATCGAGGGTTTCTTCTTTTCCTATCGGATTATGACCTTGTTTTTCATCTGCGTTTAATTGAATATTTAGCCTGCCGGCAAACACCTTCTCAGATATCCCTTTCAAACCTGACATAAACGGAATCAGGTATTAAGAAACTTGGCGCGCAATACCGGACACAGGCGCTTGCGGAGATGTTTCGAAGTGGGATGATTTCGTAAACATAAAAAAGCTGCCCCATGGGTAAAATGGGCAGCATTTTTATGGATTAAATGCATGACAAGCTAAGATTTTTTAATGTATATAGCCTTCCCGTTAACATGAATAAGCTATTATAGTTCCGTTCTGTAAATTCATCAATAATCCGAAGCCCTTTTATGCATCGATCGACTAAATAATGAGTATACTTTGGATCCCATACAAAGCGATTGATTCTGATTAGCTCATCTGCCAGAATATGAAACTTATAATCCTCTGCAATCAGTTTGATTTGATGCAATTTGTCCTGATCCATATAGAAAATATTATGATCAAGATTTTTATTGATAAATGAGATAAAACCTTTTATGTTTTCAGCCAGCAAAATTGCTTTCTGCATTTCAACTGGCATTTTCCAATCACCCCAAAACGGCATTTATATGAAAAATGTATGTTTTGAGAGGATCTTTTAACACCTGGAAAAGGGATGCAAATCGCATTTTTCCGAAAGTTAAACATCCTTATTTATCTTTACAAGCTTCAGCAAATGCCTCAAAAATAGCGTATGAAAGGCCATCTTTTTTCTGGGCCAAACATTCCGGATGCCATTGGACACCTAATACGAAGGGGTGTTTCTTACTCTCATACGCTTCTATTACGCCATCACTTGAGGTGGCACAAACCTCGAAGTTTTCCGGCATTTTTCTCACAGCCTGGTGATGATAGCTGTTCACTTTAAATTTCTCCGTTTGAGTAATTTTGTATAGCAGCGAATCTTTATTTACATTCACAAAATGGGAAGCGTGCCAGTTAGGTGCTTTTTGGGAATGCTGCAATATATTTCCTCCGATCTGCGAATAGATGTCCTGATACATATCTCCTCCAGCAGCAATACTAAGGATTTGACACCCTCTGCATATGGCTAAAATCGGCTTATCAAGGGCAAGCATTTTTTGAATGATGCTTATTTCAAAAATGTCTCTTTCCGGACAGATACTCCCAAGTTTTTGATGGGGCTCTTCCCCAAATAAGGTTGGGTCTATGTCCCCTCCTCCCGTAACTAGCAGGCCATCCAGCGTTTCCGCCAATTGCATAATATTTTCTTCATCCAGCAGATTCGGCACAACAGTAGGTACAGCTCCGGCATTCACCAAAGAATTAATATTATCCAATGAAACTGAAAGACGATGGGCTTCTAAACTTGAAGTAACACCTATAATTGGTTTCATATAGCACCTCTTATTGATTGAAATTTTGAGATGATTTGAACATTATAAGCAGGGGTTTAGCCCATATCTCCTGTACACCTGCCAAACTCCCTTTTATAGAACAAAAAATAAAAATTTCAATACATCCATAAATCCACTGGAACTAAATTCAACTGTTTTAGGTCCTGATTGACTGGCCCCTGGATAGAATGATCCCCGATATGCATGGAAGTGCTCTCTGAAGGCGATCTCTACTTTGAACTCATCTGGAAGTTGGATTAAATATTTCGAAAGATCATCCGCCACAACTTCACGAACCTTTTGCTTAATCTCTTTTAACGCGAGTTGCGGATGGATGGAAATGGACGCATTTCCAATCCCCTCGCTGACTGCCAAAATCATGATGTTGGGATTTAGTTTCTGCGCTTCTTGACAGATCATTTTGTCTCCAGAAATGAATAGAATTGGAACCTTAAACATGGCTGAAGTGTACGCATTTATCAAAAACTCACTTGCAATTTCCCCATTAATTTTAATAGATTCATTTCTCGTATTCATCGTATGAGCTAGCGGATTCCCATTCGTTCCTCCTGCAGAATGGTAGCCAATAAAGAAGACCCCATCATACGTTTCATCTAAACCAGCCATCATGACATATGGATTAGTTGCCCACCCTCTCAATATCTTTATCTTTTCTGGCAGCTTGGACGGGTTCAAATTTCTTGCAGAATCATGTGCGTCTTTGATAAATATGTCGCTTGCACCTGCTTCAAATGCTGCCTCACATGCAGCATTTACTTCCTGTGTCATTTGTTCACAAAAATATTTACTGAAAGGACTTTCTGTATTCGTCTCTTGCCAGTTTACAATCCCTGCTACTCCTTCTAGATCGGCACTTATAAATAACTTCATACAATCCTCCTGTTTTTCATCAAAGTAAATTTACTGCTCTCTTAAGTAAAATATCCTATTATTTATAAAAAAGGTCTAGGCGAAGTTATACCTAGATCCTTTATACTTTAGGCTCTTGTCTCATAAATTTGGTTTTTCTTATAAATTCTGCCCGTTGATTTCCACTACGTGCACTTGCTTTCCGAGGAGAGAGCCTCCCACTTCCCTCTCCTCCCGCAGGACATTGGAAAAACACCTGGAATAAACACCATATGAAGAAAATGCGGATGTATTTCGAGGAGTCGAGTGCCCTCCGCTACAATCAACTCAGGTCAGTTAACCATAGTTAGCTGCCCGAAAAACAACAAACTTTAGGAAAACAGCTTTATATAAAAATGATTATTCTACACTGGCATACTCAAAGATTGTATGTCCTATATAATTCTTAATTACACCTTTTACTTTTGGTTTTACAAGATAAGAATCTTCATAGAAATAGAGAGGGATCACGGACATTTCATCCATTAGGATTTGTTCTGCACGCGCATAGTTTTCCATACGCTTTCCTTGATCTAAAATCTCCCTATTCTCCTTCATTAATGCATCATACTCTTTGTTTACCCATCGAGTGTCATCCGCCGTATTGATCGATTCAAATAAGGTTAAGTTCGTCATCGGGTCTAAGTAGTCTCCTGTCCAGCCATCTCTTGCAATGCTGAAGTTCCCAGCTTCCAGTTCATCCCAATAGAGCTTGGATTCCAGTGTTCTAATATTAACTTCCACGCCGAGATTCTCTTTCCACATGCTTTGGATTGCCTGGGCAATATCTTTATCCGTTTGGCTGGCCATTGTTAGAAAATCAATTTCAGGCATTCCTTTACCGTTAGGGTATCCAGCATCTGCAAGCAGTTTCTTGGCTTCTTCTATATCTTCTTTAAACATGTTTCCTGCGACATCACGGTATTCCTTATCCGTTTCCACACCATGCGGCATTCCATAAGGTACAAAACCGAAGGCTGGCTTCTCTGTTGATAGCATAATATTTTTTACAATTTGTTCACGATTCATCGCTATTCCAAATGCTTTTCTCACTCGTGGATCATCAAAAGGCTCTTTCGTAGTATTGATATCAAAATAATAGGTTCCTATACGAGGGGATGCAATATACTCTGAAGTATCCTTGTATTTAGCCATCGCTTCCGGGCTAATATTGTCTGATACGTCAATTTCATTATTCATATATGCTGCAAGCTCTGCTTCCGGCGCTTCAATGAATACAATCTCAAGCGTATCGATCTTCACTTTATCTGCGTTTAGGTAGTTTGGATTTTTCTTCAATACATACTTTTCTTTTGGCTTGATTTCAGAAAGAGTAAATGGACCTGTTGATAAATACGTTTCTGGTGATTTTGTCCAAACTTCCTTCCCTTCAACGACATCTTTTCTTACTGGGTAATAAGACGTTGTACATAGCAAGTTCAAGAAATAGGTGGTAGGATTCTCTAATGTGACTTCAAGGGTTTGATCATCAATCGCTTTTACCCCTACCTCATCTGCTTTTGCTTTCCCTTCGTTATAAGCAAGTCCGTTTTTTAAGTAATACAAGTCAAAAGCTGCACCTGATGCTACCTCTGGGTCTAAAACCCTTTTCCAGGAATATTCAAAGTCCTGAGCAGTAACAGGCTTGCCATCGCTCCATTTTGCATCTTTATTAATCTTGAATGTATACTTCGTTCCTGTTTCGTCAACTTGTGTATCTTCTGCCAGGGCAGGTACTGGCAAGCCACTCGCATCAATCGTATAGAGACCTCTAAAAAGGTTCTGCATAACGATGGAGGAGCGGGAATACGTGTTCAGCGTGGGATCCAATGTTTCTGGTTCATCCGGCAGCGCATAAGTAATCTTTTTTTCATCTTTGGTATTTTCGCTATTACTTTTTTCTGAACTGCAAGCGGCAATAACTAAAATAATGAATGAAAGCATAAGCGTAAGCCAAATTCTTTTTTTCATTTTCTTCCCCCTCAATTTATATATGAATTTAGTATAAAAAACTTATACTCACAAACTAGTAATACCGCATTTCTTAAACAACTACATGACATGCCACCATATGCTCACCTCCTATATCTTTAAGTATCGGTTTTTCTTCACTGCATGCTTGAATGGCATAAGGGCATCGTGTTCGAAATGCACAGCCGCTTGGCGGATCGATTGCGTTCGGAACATCTCCCTTCAAATGAATTCTTTCACTAATCTGTGCCTTATCAGGATCTGGTATGAGTGAAGCAGATAGTAATGCCTGAGTATATGGATGTTTCATGTTCGTATAAAGTTCATTTGCGTCAGCAACTTCCACCAGCGACCCCAAATACATAACACCAATTTTGTGAGATAAATGCCTTACCATAGATAAGTCATGGGATATGAATAAATAAGTGATTCCAAATTTCCCCTGAAGCTCCTCCAGCATATTGACTACTTGAGCCTGAATCGACACATCAAGAGCCGAGATCGGTTCATCACAAACAATAAAATCAGGCTCTACTGCAAGCGCTCTTGCAATTCCTATTCTCTGACGCTGCCCGCCTGAAAACTCATGTGGATAGCGATTAATGTGATCTTGTTTTAAACCAACCAATTCGATCAGTTCCTTGATTCGATCTGTCCGATCCTTCCCCTTGCATATTTGGTGAACATCCAGCGGATCTCCAATAATTTCTCCAATGGTCATTCTTGGGTCTAGAGAAGCGTAAGGGTCTTGAAAGATCATCTGCATCTTTTTCCGGAAATGAAGCATTTCTTTGTGATTAAGAGTTTCTATCTGATTACCATCGAAGATAATCTCCCCTGAAGTAGGTTCATAAAGCTTTAATAGCGTACGGCCAGCAGTTGTTTTCCCGCACCCTGATTCGCCAACAAGACCAAAGGTTTGTCCTTTTTTTATCGAGAAACTAATATCATTAACTGCTTTTAACACACTCTTGTTTCTTCCAAAAAAACCCTTTTTTATTTCAAAATGCTTCCTAAGATTTCTCACTTCAATCAAATTCTCGGTAGCTACTGCCATTAAACGCTTACCTCCCTTTGTACCTTCGGAGCCTTGGGATGCATGAGCCAGCATGAAGCACGATGGGTTTCAGTTAAGTGAACAAGCTGAGCAGGACGCTGCTCGCAAATTTTCATTGCATGCTCACACCTGGCTGTAAAAGGGCAGCCTTTAGGTGGGGCAATTAAATCAGGAGGACTTCCTGGAATAGGAATCAGCTTTCTCTTCTCTCCTGTAGACACTTTAGGTATGGAGCGCAACAGTCCCCAAGTATAGGGGTGCTGCGGATTATAAAAAACTTCCCTAATGGAACCCTCCTCAACGATCGTCCCCCCATACATAACCATCACTCGAGTACACATTTTGGCGACTACACCCAAATCATGTGTGACCATGACAATGGAGGTATCAAGTTTATTTTTCAAGTCATTCATTAGGTCAAGTATCTGCGCCTGGATGGTTACGTCTAATGCTGTTGTTGGCTCATCTGCAATTAAAAGCTTGGGATTGCAGGAGATGGCAATGGCTATCATAACTCTTTGCCTCATTCCACCTGAAAATTCATGAGGATACTGATTCAACCGACTTTCAGGGCTAGGTATTTCAACCAGTTTCAGAATTTCTATCGCTTTTTTCTTCGCTTCAGCTTTTGATAACTTCTGGTGGATACGGATAGGCTCCATGATTTGCTGTCCTATGGTAAAAAGCGGATTTAGCGACGTCATCGGGTCTTGAAAGATCATACCGATATCGTTTCCCTGCATCTTTCTCATTCTCTTATAATCTATATCCATCAAATCGAGCCCATCAAAGATCAAACTATCCGCTTCGATACTGGCATTGTCGGGCAGAAGCCCCATGATCGAAAGCATGGAAACACTTTTTCCAGACCCTGACTCTCCTACTATTCCAATAGATTCTCCTTTATTTATATGAAAAGTGATCCCTCGGACAGCCTGAACATGGCCAGCCTCAATATGAAAAGTAGTTTTCAAATTATTCACTTGAAGTAATCTCACACTGGCACCTCCTTTAATTCTTGGCTCTGTTGACCTCCGCTCCTGGAGCTCAGCGAACCGCGGGCGGTCCGGGAGCCACTTCAAGCACTAAGCCTGCGGGGTCTCCCTTTAACTCACTCCTCCCGCTGGAGTCTCGCTCATTCCGGTCCAATCAACAGGGTACAAATATCAACAATTAGCTTTAACATAGCCTATTTCTTAAGCCTCGGATCTAGTGCATCTCTTAATCCATCGCCGATAAAGTTGAGTGAAAACATGGTTATACTAATCGCTAAAGCTGGAAATAGCATTTGGTATGGTTCAGTAAATAAGGTTGGGATTGCATCGTTGACAAGAGTACCCCAGCTGGCAATCGGAACCTGGATGCCTATTCCCAAGAAGCTGAGAAAGGCCTCTGAAAAAATGGCTGATGGAACTAAAAAGGTTACTGTAACAATAATTGGCCCCATGCTATTAGGAAAAAGATGCTTAAATAATATCCTGAATTTTGATGAACCAATTGATCGGGCAGCAAGGGCATATTCCTGGTGTTTTAACGTAATCACCTGGGACCTTACAATTCTCGCCGTCCCAATCCAGGATGTAATACACAGAGCTATTAAAATACTTTGTAATGAGTTGCCGAGGAACATCATCACTAAAATGATGTATAACAAATCCGGTATCCCAATAAGCATGTCCACAATACGCATCATAATCATGTCTATTCTGCCGCCAAAATATCCTGAAATTCCTCCGTAAAGCACACCAATAACCATATTTATAGCAGCCGCTGCAATTCCAATGATTAAGCTGATTCTCGCTCCATATAAAGTTCTGACGAAAATGTCCCGGCCAAACTTATCTGTACCAAACCAATGGTCGGACGATGGACCTTGATTCCCGTTTTCTATATTTTGGCCGTCATATGTATATTCAGATAAAAATGGACCGAAAATAGCAGCCAGCGTAATGAGGATAACAATGCATAAACCCATCATGGCAAGCGGATCTTTTCTAAACCGAGACCATGCATCCTCCCAATATGATTTGCTGGGACGTGAGATTTTCTCATTTTCAAGCTTTATTGAATGATCAAGTTTCTCAAATAATTCATCCGGAATATCTTCAACATGATGATCGATATCAGACCTGCGTTCTTCTTGGCCAACCCTTATAGATTGATTCACTTCCTCACCTACTCGTTGATTTTTACACGTCGATCTATCACAGCATAGAAAATATCTACGATGAGATTCGAAATGATGATCAAAGCTCCAAAAAAAACAGTCATTCCCAATATAACTGAATAATCACGGTCGCTTATACCTGTTACAAAATCCCTGCCAATTCCAGGGATTGAAAATATCCTCTCGATGACAAAGCTACCTGTTAAGAGAATGGCAACAAGCGGACCAAGATAGGTAACGACTGGAATAATGGCATTCTTTAATGCATGCTTGCATATAACACTAAGCTCATGTACACCCTTGGCTCTAGCCGTCCGAATATAATCCTGGCGCATGACCTCCAGCATACTTGACCGCATTAATCTAGCAATATAGGCAATCGGGTAAAAGGCTAGTCCGATTACGGGCAAGATATAATGCTCCCAACTGGATAATCCGAATGAAGGAAGTACCTTTAAAACAACTGAAAACAGAAAAAGGAGAAGTACGGCGATAACGAAGTTGGGAATCGAAATTCCGATCGTTGCAATAATCATTGATAGCCAATCTGCCCATTTCCCTCTCTTTACAGCTGATATAATCCCTAAAGGAATACCGATAAGGAGAGCAACAAAAATGGCGATAATCCCTACTTTTGCTGAGATGGGAAATCCTTGTTTAATTAGATCGTTAACGTTGACATCTGCTTGCTTAAAGGAGATTCCAAAATCTCCCCTTACTAAGTTTTTTAAATAGTTCCCGTACTGCACGTATAACGGATCATTTAATCCGTATTTTTCTTCAACCTTTTCTAAAACGCTTTTGGGAACATTACGTTGTTCTGAAGGACTAAAAGGCCCTCCTGGAACAGCATGCATTAAAAAGAAGGTAATCGTTGTTAAGAAAAACATCGTGACAAAACCAGCGATTATCCTTTTAAAAATGTAACTCCCCATGACATCCCTCCTTAAATTTTTTACGCAAATACATTGCGCTTATATATGAAGATATTTATTCAACATATTATTAATTAGTTCCTCTAAATATAAATTTAATATTCTAAATATTTAAATAATAAACAATAAGAACTATAACTATGTATTCAATAATTGTTTACGGAAAAGGAGTTCGGTCATTGTTTGGCAAAAAAAAGGGCCTGTCACCTCATCTTCTAAAAAGAAAATGAGGTGACAGGCACGTTTATA